>CAMDFE010000020.1 GCA_945897395.1 Chryseobacterium gleum
GAACGTTATTCTTTTCCTCAAATGGACATGTTGGTGTGGGTGGTCTAGATGTTTTTCGCCGAAATTCAAAAGGAGAAATTCAAAATTTGGGACAGCCGCTAAATAGCATGAACGATGATTTTGCTTTTATTCTGAAAAGCGACAAAAGAAGCGGTTATGTTTCCTCAAACAGAGCCGGTGGAAAAGGAGACGAGGATATTTATTCTTTTAAATATACAGGACCATTTGAGATTGCGATAGAGGGAATAGTAAAGGATGAAAAATCTGGCGAGAAAATCTCAAATGCATACGTAGTAATTAAAGATGCAAAAGGGAAACAGATTACCTCTGTTATGACGGATAAAGAAGGGAATTATAGTATTTCAGCTCTATCGGGAACAACCTATACCCTTGAAGTAAAAAAGGACGGGTTCTCTAACCAATCTGCAAGTGTTGTTACAGCCAATGACGATCTGAAAAAAGATTTTACTCTGAATAAAGCTGGGGTTGAATTCGTTTATGAAATAAAAGATAAGCTCGAGAAAACGCCCATGGGAAGCGTTTCAATTCAAGTGAAAGACAATAAATCAAACACCACATTTAATCTTTCAACCACCGAGTCTGGAATTGTCTCTAGAAACGAGCCGACTTATAAAATGGGGGACACAGTAGACTTACAAATTACATTGTCTAAAGAGGGATATCTCGATAAAACTGTGCAGTTGAAAACCACAGTGAATTCAAATATTGTGAATGTCTCGGAATTGTTGGATTTGGCTTTGAGCAAACTCGCAGTCGGTGGCGATCTTAATGACTTGATAGAAATAAATCCAATTTATTTTGATTTAGCAAAGGCGACAATTAGAAGTGATGCAGCAATTGAATTGGATAAGATTGTTTCAGTCATGAATAAATATCCAAACATGAAAGTTGAATTGGGTTCGCATACCGATTGCCGATCAAGTGCGGCCTCCAATCAGAAGCTTTCAGACAGAAGAGCTAAAGCATCTGCCGATTACATTAAATCGAAGATTACAGAACCAAATCGAATTAGCGGAGTTGGATACGGAGAATCTAAATTGAAAGTGAATTGTCCGTGTGAAGGAAAAGTAAAATCAGATTGTCCAGAAGAAGAACATCAAAAAAACAGAAGAACAGAGTTTATTATTATTTCTGTGAAATAGAACTAAAAGCTTGAGTAGATTCAAGAATTAGCTCTTTTTTTCTTTCGATACTTCCATTTAAAATTACAAACCGAGTTTGATTTTCAATCAGCTCGGTTTGTAATTTTAAAAACAAACTGTTTCGGTAGTCTTGATTCGACGCGCTTCGCAGCGCATCTTCTTCCCACTCCACATCAGGCGCACACAAAAAGTGAATGTCCATTTTGTAGGAAGGAAGAATTTCAAGTTCGGGTATATTCAATTTGAAAATTTCATCATTCCAAACTCGTAGAACAAAAATATCGGTGTCGAAAATTTGATGTGTGGTTGCAGACGCGTGATTGAATAGTGAGCATTGAGGTTTTACAATCTGAATGAAGTCATTCTCACTTGCTCGAATAATTTTTCGTTCTTCAAGATATTCGCGAGCAAATTCTGGGATATACACGGAATCTAAAAGCTCTGTTGACAGCCATTTGGAAAGGGTTGTTTTACCACTCGATTCTGGACCCGTGAAAGCAATGCGCATTGAATACTTTGTTGTTACTTTGCAAAGATGTCAAATACTGAGCGACTCTCTTCAAAAATTAAGCAACGCGACTTCAAATTGAATGCGCTGCTAGAACTTACCGAAGCTATTAACGCGAATAGTTCGGAAGAGGATTTGATTTTCCAATTTCAAAATATTGTACAAACGCATTTGGGAATCGAAAAATTAGCACTCTTTGTTAAGCGAGAAGATTGGCAATGCTTGCTTCAATACGGCGACATGAACGTTTCAGAATTTGTTATTCCGGCAGAAGATTTTTTTCACACAAATAGAGGTGTTGCACTTTCAGAAGATGCCTCGCATGAATCTTACGATGTAGTTGTTCCTGTATTGCACAACAATCAACCACTAGCTATTGCGCTTGCTGGAGATAATGCCGAAAATGCGATCGGAATGAGTCCAACAGTGAAGCATATGCGTTTCCTTCAAACATTGACTTCTGTGCTAAGTGTTGCCCTTGAGAATAAAAGGTTGCTAACCAATTTGGTTCAACAAGAGAGATTGAAAAAAGAATTGGAGCTTGCCGCTGAAATGCAGCAATTGCTTTTGCCAAATCATTTTCCAGACACAGCGGTTTGGAATGTTCAAGGAATTTATCGCGCTCACCAGCAAGTTGGAGGAGACTATTACGATGTCTTTCAAATTAGTGAACACGAATGGGTCTTTTGCTTGGGCGATGTTTCCGGAAAAGGAATGCCTGCAGCCTTCTTAATGTCGAATTTTCAAGCCTATGTGCGAAATGCATTCGAAGAGAAACGTCCCGATTTAGTTAACCTCGCGAACAAATTGAACAAGCGTGTTTGGGATGCCGTTCAAGGGGAGAAGTTCATTACGTTTTTTCTTGCTGTATATAATTCGAAAATTCAAGAGTTGGAATATGTGAATTGCGGTCACAATGCACCTGTTTTTAAAACGGGAAATGAATTCAAGCAATTTAGTGCTACTTCAATAGGATTAGGAATGCTTCCAGAATTGCCGAGAGTGAGTGCTGTCGAAGAAAAGATTAATTCAGGAGATGTCTTGTTGGGCTATACAGATGGACTTGTTGAAGTGAACAATGCTGAAGGTGATTACTTCGAAATTGAAGGCATTGAAAAAAACATGAAAGGCTCACACGCCAAGGATGTTTGTCTATCAGTTGAGAATGCCGCAAACAATTTTCGCGGAGAGTGCCTGTTCAGCGACGATGTTGCAATTTTGGCTATTTGTTGGAAATAGCCTGTTCTTGTTTCTTCAGATGAAACAAATCCATTGCAACTAAAATTCCTATGAATCCCCAAAAAGGCACCGAAGCTTTGTCCGTGTCCAAATAATTGTTCAAGGTGCCGTGCACGAAATACGTTATTAATCCTAAGAACGCACTGGCTATAATTGCCCGGTGCTCTCTCTCTACAGCCGCATAAAACAATTTAAATCCGAGAACAAGCGTATAGACAAAAATTGAAATGAAGAGCAGCATGCCCAATACCCCTTCTTCCGCAAGCGGACCCAAGTATTCGCTGTGCGCGTTACCACCATCACCATTGTTTGTGCTTATAATTGTTCGGTCTTTCGCCTGCTGAAACGGGGCGTAGACGAATTGATAAGTTCCAGGGCCCCAACCCAAAATAGGTCTTCTGTGAAACATTTCCATGGCGCAATGCCATCGGTTCAATCGTTCCAGATTCGAGGCGTCGGAAGAAACATTCGAAATAGAAGAAACGTGTTCATCTAATTTGTCGCTACTCTCTTGTTTGTTCTGCCCCAATTGCTGCTGAACAGTGTCCCACGAAAAGTAAAATACACTTCCTGAAATAAGTGCCCCGAAGAGAACATATTTCAGTGGAATGCGAAGCATCATGACCACAAGCACTCCAAATGCAACAACTACGGAAACCCAAGCCGCACGTGTGAAAGACAGCACAAGTCCAATGGAAACTGGAAAAAACATAGCCAAAACAGCCCCGTAACTCGTGTGATCTTTAAATAGAGGTTCCATAACCCAATGCGCACTCTCTTTGTCGAAGTTGAATTGCGCGTGCCTTGTGACAGTGTAAATGATTACAATACACAACGGAGCTAGATAGCTAGCAAAGAATTTTTTTATGTTGGAAAGGTCTTGGAAAAGATGAGCTCCGAGTAAATAAAATCCAGAGATAAACCAAAGTCGTGTAGCAATGAATTTAAATGAGACAAGCGGAAATTCACTTGTTACCGCCGTGAATACCATCCACAACAAATAAATGCCAATAATGTACGTGAATGGATGTTTGAATATTCTTCTGTCGACGCTTTTTCCGGAAATGATTTTGAAAATCATCAAGAGTAAAAGAGCAGCGATTATTGGTTCTGTAGGCAGATACATGCCTATGTGAGCCACTTCCATCTCCTCTAAATTAATACTCAATGGAGTGGCCATTACACTGAAGAACCACACCCATTCGATTTTGTGAATGGCCAACCACAAGGCAAACAGGGCAGCAGGAAGAATAAATAGAAAGTACATTTCAAACGCAACAGCAACCGCTTGCGTAACAGCGAATAAGCTTCCCCAAAATAGAATTGGTTTGTTTTGAATAAGTGCTGTGACGGCCCTCACTGCTTATCCCTTTTTCAACTTTTCAATGTTGTCGCGAACTAAAATCACCACCACGCCGAAGACGAATGTTGCCATGGCACTCACGACAACAATGAGCCATCGAATGGGGTATGACTTTTTATCGGCAGCCGCGGCCTTATCTACCACGAGGTGAGAAGAGATGTCAGAATCAACGTCAATCTTCATCAGATCATAACGCTTTCTTAGAATCTGCATTTTCTCATATCCGCCGTCAATTTCGCTTTCAATTTTCTTATAACGCGTTCCGTATTTTGAAAGAAAGTCCATTTGAACTTTGATCTCCTGCGCGCGATCGGGGTGTCCTTCCACAATGGCTGTTCCGTATTGCTCGGTTAAATAGGCAATCTGGTCTTTGTAGCTGTAAACGCCTTTCTCTTGAAGATACTGCATGGAGTCTTCAAGAATTTTTATTTCGGTTTGAAGTGTCTCTAATGAGGATTTAGCATACAAGAATGCCGACATAGCGCGGTCGCTGCGCATTTGGTTACTCACCGAGTCTGTAAGTTGTGCCACGTCGTTGGCAATGTCTCTAGCGCGTTCCGGAGAAGCATCCAGCACCGTAATTTCAATAGATCCAAATCTAGTTAAGTCAGCAGAAACGTTTTCGTTGTATTCCTTTCCGATTAAAGTGTTCGCTCCGCGGTCTGTTTTGGCAATATCGTATACTTCCCAAAGGTTATACTTCTCTATAATTCTTCCTCGAACTTGATCCGAGTTAATAATCTGCATCAATCGCTCGGCGTCTTCTTCCTCGCCATAGGCAAGAACGTCAGATTTCTTTACATCTTCTAAAAGTTGCTCCCCGAAGCTGTGCTGCTGCGAAGCGAAAAGCACAACAGTGCTTTTGTATTTTTCTGTAATCAGAAAAGAGGCGCCTGCTGCAATTATTGCTGCTGCTGCTGTTACGAGGAACAGGTGTTTTCTCCACTTGAAGACAACGACTAATAGATTAGACGAATTCAGGGATTCTTCAGAGTTATTTCCTTGGTTATTCATGCTTTGGTCAATGGTCCTGCAAAAGTAAGGTCTTTTGAAGGCGGTTCGAACTGCTTAAAGGAGTTTGCTCGGAAATATTGCCCAACCTCTATTTTCGAGGTGTTAAATAAAAAATGGCAGATTAAGACATTTTTCAGTGAAAAATTCGAGTTCCTGTATTACTTTTGCGCCCGAAATTCAAACTGAATAAATCTTTCTATGTCAACTCAAAATGGTAAAGTAGTTCAAATTATTGGCCCTGTGGTAGATATCTCTTTCCCTGCTGGTCAAAAGCTTCCTAACATCCTAGACGCCCTTGCTATCAAGCGTTCTGGTGCAGACGATCTAATCCTAGAGTGTCAAAAGCACGTGGGTGAAGATACAGTTCGTGCTATCGCAATGGATGCAACTGAAGGTCTTCAAAGAGGTGCTGAGGTTGTGGCTCTTGGTCGCACTATCACAATGCCTATTGGAGATCAAATCAAAGGTCGTTTGTTCAACGTAGTTGGAAAGGCGATTGATGGTATCGGAGAAGTAAGCAACGAAAATGGTAATTCCATTCACCGCGCAGCTCCTCGTTACGAAGATTTGTCTACCGCTACTGAAATCCTTTTAACAGGTATTAAAGTAATTGACTTGATTGAGCCTTACTCTAAGGGTGGTAAAATTGGATTGTTCGGTGGTGCCGGAGTGGGTAAGACCGTATTGATCATGGAGTTGATCAACAACATTGCAAAAGCATACACAGGTCTTTCTGTATTTGCTGGTGTTGGTGAGCGTACTCGTGAAGGAAATGACTTGTTACGCGAGATGATTGAGTCTGGCGTTATTAAATATGGCGATGCATTCGCGCACGAAATGGAACAAGGCGGATGGGACGTGTCTAAAGTAGATATGAAAGCTCTTGCTGAAAGCCAAGCAACATTGGTGTTCGGACAAATGAATGAGCCTCCCGGAGCGCGCGCGCGTGTTGCATTGAGCGGTCTTTCAGTTGCTGAATACTTCCGTGATGGAGATGCTGAGTCAGGTGGACGTGATATCCTTTTCTTCATTGACAACATCTTCCGCTTTACACAAGCAGGTTCTGAGGTGTCGGCTCTTTTAGGTCGTATGCCATCAGCAGTAGGTTACCAGCCAACGTTGGCCTCTGAAATGGGAGCTATGCAAGAGCGTATTACTTCAACGAAAAGAGGTTCTATTACTTCTGTTCAAGCGGTATACGTGCCTGCAGATGACTTGACTGACCCTGCGCCAGCAACTACATTCGCTCACTTAGATGCAACAACAGTATTGAGCCGTAAGATTGCCGAGTTAGGTATCTATCCTGCGGTAGATCCATTGGATTCTACTTCTCGTATCTTAACTCCAGCTATCGTTGGTGACGAGCACTACACTTGTGCTCAACGTGTGAAGAGTATACTGCAACGTTACAAAGAATTACAAGATATCATTGCGATCTTGGGTATGGACGAATTATCAGAAGACGATAAATTGGCTGTATACCGCGCTCGTAAAGTGCAGCGTTTCTTGTCTCAGCCATTCCACGTGGCAGAGCAATTTACCGGTATCCCAGGGGTATTGGTTCCAATTGAAGAAACAATCAAAGGTTTCAACATGATCCTTGACGGAGAATGTGATGAGTTACCTGAAGCTGCATTCAACTTGAAAGGTACCATTGAAGAAGCTATTGAAGCAGGTAAGAAAATGTTGGCTGAATCACAGAAATAAGAGCTATTATGCGCGTTGAAATAATCACCCCAGAAACCGTCCTATTCCAAGGAGAAGCAGAATATGTTTTCCTTCCTGGAAGTTCAGGTGGATTGGGAATCTTGAACAATCACGCCCCCCTCATTTCATCATTGAAAAAAGGAAGTGTGCGAGTGAAAGATGCTCAAGGCAAAGAATTGACTTTTGAAGTGCTTGGCGGTACCGTTGAGGTATTGAACAACCAAGTAATGGTTTTAGCTGAATAATACTTCCTCAACGGAAGAACAATCTATCGTTATGAATATTGAACAACTTAACACCGGCTCTCTTTTAGGAGAGTTGAAGGTGACTCTTGACCCTATTGATTACAACGAGACTTACGAAACGGCCTTAAAGACCTACCGTAAGCGTGTTGATTTACCTGGGTTTCGCAAAGGTGCAGTTCCTGCCTCTTTGGTGAAACAACGTTTCGGAAAATCATTATTGGTTGACGAAATAAATAAAATGTTGCAAGAGGCTATCGGAAATTATGTTTCTGAAAACAAACTTGAGTTATTAGGAAGTCCAATTCCAAAGGATGGTGATGATGTTGGAGATTGGGACAATCCTTCAACTTTCACGTTCACTTATGAAATTGGATATGCTCCAACTTTCGATTTGAAATTAGACAAGTCAAAAACGTTCACGAAGCTTGAAGTAGATGTGAGCGAAGAGCTAATCTCTCGTCAAATGAAGGAATACGCTCGTCGTCACGGTCAATTGTCTAAGCCAGAAGTTACAGAGTCAGAAGACATGATCATGGCTGAAATTGCCGAGTTGAATGAAGACGGTTCTGTGAAAGAAGGCGGTGTTTCAAACAAGTCTTCAATTTTCTTAGAATACATCAAAGACGAAGCAACGAAAGCGTTGTTCGTAGGGAAGAATATTGGTGAGACAGCTGTGGTTGATCCATTCTTATTGAATGCCGATCACGAAGATCTTTCTCGCATGTTGGGTGTTACGCACCACGACCTTCACCACCTCGATTCGAAATTCCAAGTGATCATCTCTGAGATTATGCGCATGCAACCCGCTGAGCTTAATGAGGAATTGTTCGACAAGTTATTCACCCCGGGTACTGTAACTTCGGAAGAAGAAATGAAGGCTCGCGTAACTGCTGACTTAGTTGCCATGTTTGAAAAAGATTCAGAGTGGATGTTCAAGCGTGATTTCGCGAAGGATATAGTTGATATGGTATCGATTGAATTACCTGACGAATTCTTGAAGCGTTTCATTCTGATGACCAACGAGAAGCCAATTGAAATGGCTCAGTTGGACATGGAATACCCAGGCTATGCAAATGGATTGAAGTGGCAGTTAATTGAAAATAAAATCATCAAAGAAAACGAAATCAAAGTTTCTGTAGATGATGCCATGGATTACGTTAAAGCTTCTTTGGTAGATCGTTTCAAGTCGTACGGAATGCCTGTAGACGAAGAGCGTTTGGATCAATTGGCTAAGCAAACGCTTGCGAAGCAAGACGAAGCGAAGAATGTTTACGACATGCTTTATGAAGACGGAGTAATGAAAGTTGTTCAGGCAAATTGTTCTTTGAAAATTGAACGTTTGGCTTACGAAGATTTCAAACACCGCGCTCAGCACTAAATAGAAATTCTAGAAAAAGAAAAACCTCGGAATCTCCGAGGTTTTTTTATGTCCAGATTCTTAAATAATTAATTCGGAATCAAAGAAATCTTTTCAAGTATTTCTGCAATCTCGCGTTTCGCTGAAAGAATTTTCTTTTCAATTTCCTTGCGCATGCTTTCAGCACCTTTACCGGTGAAGATGCCCATGTTGTTTTCGTATGACTTGACATCACCTTTCAACTTATCAATCTTGTCAAGCAAAATCATTTTCTCTCTGCCCAAACCTTTGTCGCCAGTAGACTTAATGGTTTCAATGCGCGATTTGTAACGGGTCATATCAGCTTCTTTGCGATCCGTATTCAACTTACCATACTTGTCGTCGAAAGCTGCCTTGTGACGCCCTTGCATTGTTGCGTAGTGCTCTCTCGGAACATGCCCCAATGCTTGCCACCGCTCATTGAACAGACGCAACATGGAAAGATCTTCGTTTTTATTTCCAGAAAGCGGAGTTGTTTCAATTTCAGAAAGCAACGCTTCTTTCAATTTTAAATTCTCTTCTTGAAGTCCCGTTAACTCTCCAAAGTGCTCTTTCTTTCTCTGGAAGAATATGTCACATGAAGAACGGAAGCGCTGCCATAATTTTTGTTCCTCTTTCGGATCGGCACTTCCCACTTGTTTCCACGAATCTTGAAGTTTTTTAATTCCTTCTGTGGCCAATTTCCAGTCGCTGCTGTCTTGAAGAGTTTTAGCTTCGTTGATGATTGTCTCCTTAGCTTTTTTATTCTTTTCGTAAACCTCTTTACGAGATTCGAAATACGTTCCGCGTTTGGTAAAGAATAAATCACACAAGCCGCGGAATTCTTGCCAAATTTCTTCGTTCTCTTTCTTCTTCACCCAACCAATGGTTTTCCATTCTTCTTGAAGTTTTAAAACTTCTTCGGTCCACTTGTTCCAACTGTTGCTCTGAGAAAGATCCAATTCAAGAATCTCTTTCATGCGCTGAATAAGAAGTGTTTTCTTCGCTAAATTTTCGTTGCTGCTTGCGCTTAATGTGTCGTAATGAGCCTGCACTCGCTCTTGCTCAACACGCAACACTCCAAAGAAATCGTCGCCCATTTGCTGGAACGTTTCTCTCGGAGAAGGACCAATGAGCATCCACTCACGTTGAAGTCTTCGTGCTTCAACTTCCAATTCATTAATAGACTCAATAGACGAAAGTCCTTTCGCTAATTCCATCAACTCTTCCTTCAACTTGTGATTTACTTTTAAATCGTTCGCCTGAAGTTCTTTGTAGATATTGATATGATAGAAAAAGTCTTGATTCGATTTGTGCCAGCGATCAATTAACGCAGGGTATTTATCGCCAGGAACATCACCTGTATTGTCCCAATATTCTTTTATTTCTTTTTGAAGAGAAAATGCTTTTCCAATATTTTCTTCGTTCTTAGTAAGTCGCTCCATGCGATCACACAAGTCAGATTTTATTTCGAAATTTCGCGCGCGCTCCTGTGCAAGCGCTTTGCCAGCCACTTGAATTTTGTCTTCGTATTCTTTCAGTAATTCTTGAAGTGTCCCTTCCAGTTCATGAGGCGCATAGACAAAATCAGATTCTACACTTTCTGCATTTTCAGATTTGAATTGCTCCCATTGGAGTTGACGCTCTTTCACGCTTTCAGCTTTCCAGTTGCTGCGAATGTTTTTCACTTGATCGCGCACCAACATAATATCTTCGGCTTGAAGTAAGTCGCGCAACTGGCCTATTAATTCCTCTTTCATTTTTCTATCTTCTATTCTATCACAAATTTAACGAAGAATTTTCATAATTCCTTTGAACATTTCACTCCGAACAAAGTATTATTTCTAATTTAGAAAAATGCAAAACGAAGCGCCAATAGATCTAGCGAAATGCCGATTGAAAATTCAGCGGTATTGCGATAAAGCGGAACGTGCGCCATTCGATGTGGATAAGAAGTTAATTCAATACGGAGTGTGGCAACAGGACCGACAAGCACTCATGGCCGAATTAATTACACTGAATTTATTAAGTGAATCGCGCTTCGCCTCTGCCTTCGCACATGATCATTTTGAATTTCGAAAATGGAGCAAGCGTAAAATTGAATTGCATCTAAAAGCTAAACGCGTTTCTCCCAGAAACATTCAAGATGCTATTCGAAATTTACCGAGTGAAGGAGATGCACTTCAAATACGTGCACTACTTCCCGCCCTTCAAAAAAAATATGAAAAAAAAGGAAGGTTAAAAAATCAGTATGCCGCGAGAGCCCTTATTCGAAAGGGTTTTCAGACCGATGAGGTATTTCAAGTGCTTCGTGAGATGAGTGAAAGTTTTGACACGTTTTTAGATTAATTGATGTACTTTTACTCTATAAAATTTCATTCCAGATGGCGATAACAATTGACGCGATCAACGAACTGAAAGAGCGCACGAGAGCGCTCGGGAGGTATCTTTGACGTGGAGGTAAAACTCCTCCAAATTCGTGAAGACGAAAAACTAACACAAGACCCCGACTTTTGGAACGATCCAAAAAAAGCCGAGGCAACCATGAAGCAAATCCGCAATAAAAAATTGTGGACAGATGCTTATCAAAAATGTCAATCTGCGGTTGACGACGCTCAAGTGCTTTATGAATTTTTTAAGGAAGGTGAAGTAGACGAAGCCGAACTCGACGGGCAATATAAACTTGCATCGACCGAGCTTGAAGAGCTTGAGTTTAAAAACATGCTTTCTGCTGAAGAGGACAATCTAAGCGCTGTTCTTCAAATTACTGCGGGAGCAGGTGGCACAGAAAGTTGCGACTGGGCAAGTATGCTCATGCGTATGTACATCATGTGGGGCGAAAAGAGCGGACATAAAGTAAAAGAACTCGACCTTCAAGAAGGAGATGTTGCAGGAGTAAAACAATGCACGCTCGAATTCGAAGGGCCGTTCGCTTTTGGTATGTTAAAGGGAGAAAACGGTGTGCATCGATTGGTGCGTATTTCTCCATTCGACTCAAACGCAAAACGACACACTTCTTTCGTGAGCGTTTACGTTTATCCTTTGGTAGATGATACCATTGACATTCACATCAATCCTGCAGATATTTCTTGGGACACCTTCCGTTCAGGAGGTGCGGGTGGACAAAACGTGAACAAGGTGGAAACCGGGGTTCGATTGAAACACAAACCTTCAGGTATAATCATCGATAATACCGAGACGCGTTCACAACTTCAAAACAAAGAGAAAGCTTTGCAATTGCTGAAGTCTCAATTGTTCGAAGCCGAACTTGCAAGACGTCACGCTGCACGCGACGAAATTGAAGCAGGTAAAAAGAAAATCGAGTGGGGATCTCAAATTCGAAACTACGTTATGCAACCATACAAATTGGTGAAGGACGTTCGAACCGGAGAAGAAACCAGCGATGTGGAAAAAGTAATGAATGGTGAAATAGATAATTTCTT
>CAMDFE010000021.1 GCA_945897395.1 Chryseobacterium gleum
TTATTTCCTTTTCAACAACCTCTGGCTTCTCAACCACAGACTCAGTAGTTGGCTCTGGTTTTACCACGGGAGCTGCAACTTTCGGTTCTTCCTTCTTACCTTTTTTAGGTTCTTCCTTCTTAGGTTCAGCTGTTTTCTTTCCACGCTTTGGTTTCTCCAAAGCTGAAAGATCAATCATACCCACAACCTTAACTTCATTGGTCCGTTCTTCAGGCTGAGCTTCAGGCACTGCTTCTAATACTGATGCCTGAACTTCTACCTGAGCTTTCGTCTCTTCTTTCTTTACTGGTTTTTCAACCTTCAGGGCAACTAACTCTTCTGCAGACTTAACCTTCGCCTTTGGTTTTTCAACCTCGGCTTCTGGTCGTTTGAATTTCGTCAAATCTATGTCCGACAATTCTTCATTCTCTTCGTCTTTTCTCTTTTTATTGTCCGAGATACTCAACGACTCGCGAGATTCGCGCAATTTCGTTGCTGCGGCTTGAACAAACTCTTTCGCTTTTTGGTCCGTAGAAAATTCAGCACTAAGCATATCGTATACTTCAGCCTCAATTTTCGCCATTGGATTATTATCCACTGCAACCCCTTTTTTCTTAAGGAATTCAATAATGGTATCCTTACTAACATTCAAGTTAGTAGCGGCCTTACCTAAGCGTTGTGGTCCTTTTGTTTCTGACATAAATCTTTTCCCGTTCCTTATAAAAACTATTTAACACATTGAAAATGTGCCCGAGCACTTTTTGAAAACCGAAACGAATTATTCGAACTCAGATTTCAAAATACTCAACACCTCATCAATGGTTTCTTCCTCTAAATCTGTACGCTTCACCAAATCTTCTTTAGGAATCTCGAGAACTGAACGAGCGGTATCGCAACCTATCGATTTCAATTCATCGATAATCCAGCTGTCGATTTCGTCAGAGAATTCTTCCAAATCCACATCGTCGATGTCAACATCAGTTTCACGATAAACATCTAATTCATATCCACACAATCTTCCTGCAAGACGAATGTTATGTCCACCTTTACCAATTGCCAAAGACACTTGATCAGGTTTCAAGAACACGTCTGCCTTCGCATTGTCCTTATCGATACTAATACTTGAAATTTTCGCTGGTGCCAAAGCACGAGCAATCAACAAATTCTCATTTGTTGTGTAATGAATAACGTCGATGTTTTCGTTACGCAACTCACGAACAATTCCGTGAATACGCGAACCCTTCATACCTACGCATGCACCTACGGGATCAATACGATCGTCGTAACTTTCAACGGCTACTTTCGCACGCTCACCTGGCTCACGAACAATTTTCTTAATGGTAATTAATCCATCAAATACCTCTGGAACTTCTTGCTCGAACAACTTCTCTAAGAATTCTGGAGCTGTACGAGAAAGAATAATTTGTGGGCTGTTGTTGCGTAAGTCTACACGATAAACAACCGCACGAATGGTATCTCCCTTTTTGTAGAAGTCAGAAGGAATCTGTTGATCCTTCGGCATAATCAACTCATTGTTCTCGTCGTCGAGAACAAGAATCTCACGCTTCCATACTTGGTAAACTTCACCAGAGATAATTTCTCCAATACGCTCCTTGTATTTCTGATAGATATGATCTTTCTCGAGTTCTTGAATACGATTCTTCAATACTTGACCCATGGCCATAATATTTCTGCGACCGAAATCTTCGATTTTAATCTCTTCAATCAATTCTTCGCCAACCTCGAGATCGTCTACAATCTTCTGAGCCATGCTCACCTCGATTTCAGCAACTTCGTCATCAAGTTCTCCGTCTGGAACAACTTGACGCGTGCGCCAAATCTCTAAGTCGCCACGTTCTGCGTTAATAATTATGTCAAAGCCATCTTCAGCACCCCAGCGCTTTACAATCATAGCTTTGAACATTTCCGCCAAGATGTTTGTGATCGTCTCGCGGTCGATGTTTTTGAATTCTTTAAAGTCTGCAAAAGACTCTATTAGGTTTAGTCCTTTCATAGTGACAAGGTTAGTTAAAACGTATTACTACTTTGGTTTCTTTTATGTTATCAAATGCAAGGGTGACTGTTTTTTCCACCCATTCTTTTTTCTTTTTTCCGGGAAGCGCCTCTTTCTCTTGGTACTTCAATACAACTCCTGTCTCGTTTACTTCGGCCAAATCGCCTTCGTACTTCTCTCCTTCACCCACTTTCACTTTCACTGTTCTTCCAACATTCTTGAGATACTGTCGGTGAACCACCAGGGGCTTTCCAACACCAGGAGAAGAAACCTCCATCGAGAAATCCTCCTTCTCACGATCCAAAGAAGACTCCACATGCCTGCTTATCTTCTTGCAATCCTCCACATTCAACCCTGAATCTTTATCGAGTAGCACCTCAATGGCATTGCCTGGACGAACAGAGATAGAAACGATAAAGGCATCGGACAAGGTGTCCGTTTCGGCTATCTTGGCGTTCACCAATTTTTCTATTTCTGCAACTGTTATCATGACTAAAAAAAAGAGGGGTTAAAACCCCTTCTCTTGCTTTCAATTCAGTTGCAAATATAGGCATTTTTCAACAATAAACCCAAATATCTTATGCCTAGCGCTTTTTTCTGTTAGTAAGTTGAATTGAGAGTAGCCGTTAATGCATTGTTTCTTTGCAAAAACTCAGAGCATGAATGTATTAATCTTAGGTTCCGGTGGTAGAGAGCACGCTTTCGCATGGAAAATTTCACAAAGTTCACTTATACACGACATATTCATCGCCCCTGGAAATGCTGGCACCGCGGCTTTCGGAACCAACCTTTCCATTGACCCTTCAGATTTCAAATCAATAAAAAAAGCCGTTATTGAACACGGAATTAAAATGGTTATCGTTGGCCCCGAAGATCCTTTGGTTAAAGGTATTGTCGAATTCTTCGAAAAAGACAAGGCACTTGTTGGAGTTGCGGTAATTGGTCCAAATTCAGTTGCTGCGCAATTGGAAGGAAGCAAAGACTTCGCGAAAAAGTTCATGGCAAAACACGGTATTCCAACAGCGAAATACGGGTCGTTTACTCACGAAACTTTAAAAGAGGGGCAAGCCTACCTAGACACGCTTAAATCACCATACGTGCTAAAAGCCTCTGGACTTGCTGCGGGGAAAGGAGTTGTCATTCTCGAAGATCTAGCGCAAGCGAAAAAAGAATTGAAAGCTATGCTTTCCGATAAAAAATTCGGCGAAGCATCTAGCACTGTTGTTATTGAAGAGTTTTTAAAGGGAATTGAATGTTCTATATTCATCATGACAGACGGAAACAATTACAAAGTACTTCCTGAAGCCAAAGATTACAAGCGCATTGGTGAGGGTGATCTGGGTTTGAATACGGGCGGTATGGGTGCCGTTTCTCCTGTTCCATTTTGCACGCCAGAATTCATAGATAAAATTGAAGCACAAATTATTATTCCAACTGTGAAAGGATTAAAAGCCGACGGTATAGACTACCGCGGATTTATCTTTTTTGGAATTATTAAGGTTGGAAACGAGCCCTACGTGATTGAATACAATTGCCGCATGGGTGATCCTGAAACAGAAGTTGTTATTCCTCGCATTAAAAGCGACTTGTTGCATTTGTTCGAAGGAATAGCAACACAGACTCTCGGTGAATGCGATATTCATGTAGACCAACGTTATTGCACAACCACCATGCTCGTTTCTAAAGGATACCCAGAATCTTCAGAAAAAGGAAAAGAAATTTCAGCTCTAGAAGATGTTCGCGACAGCATCATATTTCACGCAGGTACAAAAAAGAGCGGAAATAAGATTGTAACCAACGGCGGACGAGTTTTGACCGCAACGGCATATGGTGTATCACTCCACGAAGCTATAGGAAAAAGCAACCAAGCCGCAGACACCATTTCCTTCTCTGGAAAATATTTCAGAAAAGACATTGGTAACGATCTGAAAAAACTGATTAAGGAAAAGTAAGCGAAGAACAATTGGTAGAAATACCATTGACGAAAACACGAATCAATTCGATGTCTTTTGGAGTTGAGCCCCCAAGAAAATCGGCAAGCTTTTCATAATTGATTTGCTCATTGTACTGGTTTAGTATAACTGACGAAATTGGCATGTAGGAATAATGCCACTTCTCTTCTGAATAACCTGTCCGTCCTGTACTTGCTTTGTTGTCATATGTCTGACAAAATCCAAATGACCCTGCATTTTTCTGAAGCCAATCGTATTCCTTTTTTCCTTTGCCGCTTGCAAAATAACTAGGTTCCACAGAATTAATATCCAAGTCGGTACCCCAATGGTGACGTGATGTTCCCGGCATGGAGCTGTATTTCAAAATATCCAGGGCCGTCTCTTTATCGGTTTTGAAATTCGGTCGACGCGCATTCCACTTCTTTTCCCAAATAGCTTTTTGCATATTGAAATTTCTTCCTCCTGAAATGACTTTTAGAGTAATCCCTTCCTTCTGGGCAGCAGCAGCCATTTCTTCAAATGCCCAATTCACTTCAACCAACAAATAGCAGGATTTCGTTGAACGATTCACAGCAACTAAACTGAACCTTGAATCCTCTGCGAACTCTATTTTCCCTAAAAGAAAATTCTCACTCACTTGAACATACCAAGGAAAAAGCTGCGTGTACCCTTTCGCATGAGAAAGAATCACTAATATGAAAAGTAATAATCCCTTTTTAATCATAAGTCCAAAGTTAACTATTCAAAGAATGGAATTCATAACTTCGCAACATGAACGCATTTGACTTTGACATATGGTTTGCTGAAGCTTTAAAAGAAGATATTGGTCCCGGTGATTTCACGACACTCGCTACTATTCCAAGTGATGCTCTTGGCAAAGCACAACTTATTGTAAAAGACTATGGAGTTCTTGCCGGGGTTTCCATTGCAGAAAAAATCATTCACGCTTTCGACCCTGATTTAAAAGTGACAACCTTCATTCAAGATGGTGCAATTGTAAAGAAAGGAGACATTGCATTTTTTGTTGAAGGAAAAAGTCAAAGCATCACAACTATTGAAAGACTCGTCTTAAATGTTATGCAACGCATGAGCGGTATCGCTACCGAGACACATAGACTCACGCAAATGATAGCCCATACAACCTGTAAGCTACTCGACACAAGAAAGACTACACCGAACTTTCGCTATTTCGAAAAAGAAGCAGTTCGTATTGGAGGTGGATACAATCACCGGTATGCTCTTTACGACATGATATTGGTTAAAGACAATCACATCGATTTCGCTGGTGGCGTAAAACCAGCGCTAAGTAAAATTTCTGAATTTCTGAAGGAGCGAAATCTTTCTATTCAAGTTGAAGTTGAAACGCGAAATCTTGAAGAAGTTGACGAAGTAATTGAAACTGGTGTTGCATTTAGAATTATGCTCGACAATTTCACCCCGGAAAAACTACGTGAAGCTGTATTGCATATTCATGGAAGAGTCGAAACGGAAGCGAGCGGAGGAATTAATGAAAACACCTTGGTGAGCTACGCTGAAACTGGTGTAAACTACATTAGTATGGGCGCGCTAACACACCATGTGAAAAGTTTCGATTTAAGTTTGAAAGCAGTAAAATGAGCAAGAAAAAATTCAAACGCTACGCCGCTTGGCTTTTTAAAGTTCGACACTTCCTCGAACGGTACCATCCTTATGGATTCGGCGGATTAAATCTTTGGGAAATCTTCTCGTTCCTTGTGATTGCCTTTTCAGATGTGCGCACCACCATGCGATCGGCGAGTATTTCATTCAGAATATTTCTAGCTTTTTTTCCAGCTATTATTACACTATTTACCTTAATACCTTTCATACCCATTGCCAATTTCCAAGGAGACGTTTTCCTCGGAATAAAAAGCATTCTGCCAGGAGATACCTTTCAGTTTATTGAAGGAACACTTTATGACTTAATCAACAAAAAACAATCAACCTTACTTTCTATTGGCTTTATCTTAATGTTCTACTACGCCTCTGCTAGTATGAACGCAATAATGCAGGCCTTTCAAAGCAGCGAGCATTTAGAAGTTTCCGCTCATCCATTCATCGTCCGCATATTGAGCTTTATAATGATGCTCGTTCTTGGAATCATGTTTCTTCTCGCCATGGTTCTCACATCGCTCAGCGAAAGCACTTTTCTTACCATGCACGAAAAAGGAATCATCGGCGACAAGGGAATCATTCCCTTTTTAACTTTCGGACAATGGACGATTTCCATTTCATTTGTGTATTGCATCATTACTATATTGTACAACTCTGGAATAAACATGCGCATTCGTAAAAACTGGAAATTCTTGAACACAGGTAGTATTTTCACAACCGTTTTACTCATTGTAACATCCTTTGGTTTTAGTTACTTCCTCGAAAACTTCGCCCAATTCAACAAGCTTTACGGCTCACTTGGAACACTGATGATAATTCTAATTTGGTTGAATTTGAACATGGTTATTCTTCTTGTTGGATTCGACTTGAATGCTCTCATTCGAAAAAAATTGCGAACAATAAGATTGTCTAAGCACAAAATTTAGTATTTTAATAAAAATATTTATTATGAAATCTACTTTCTTTTTAGCCTTAGCGCTTATTGCCTCTGTTTCGCTCTCTGCTCAGGGCGTAGTTGGTAAATGGAAAACCATCGATGACAAAACTGGTCTAGTTAAAAGCATCGTTGAAATCCGAGAACAGAACGGTGAACTGTACGGAAAAATCATACAGCTCTTCCGTTCAGAATGGGCCAATCAAAATCCGAAATGCGTTGAATGCAAAGACGACAGAAAAGACCAACCTATGATAGGTATGGATGTCGTTCGCAACATGAAATGGAACGGAAGTATGTTCAAAGATGGAACAATATGCGACCCAAACAACGGCGATATCTACCGCTGTGACATGTGGCTAAAAGCAGGCGACTCTAACAGATTAGAACTTCGCGGATATTGGGGCTTTGTTTATCGCACCCAAACCTG
This sequence comes from Chryseobacterium gleum, assembly GCA_945897395.1. Lineage (GTDB taxonomy): Bacteria > Bacteroidota > Bacteroidia > Flavobacteriales_D > Sanyastnellaceae > CAIZGX01. Next base: position 6,942 of record CAMDFE010000021.1, read on the forward strand.
GGAACGCGTTCAGTGATAAAAATTATAGCCATTCATGGCTTTTTAGGAAATAATGAAATGTGGAAGGAAATTCTTCCTTCCCATTTACCTTTTTCTATTTTCACTCCGCAATTGGCTGGACACGGAAATAACCATTCACTCGCTGCCCCTACGATTGAAAATTTCGCCGAGCATATTCTGCAACAAATAGAGCCAATGGATTCCGACGAATACATCTGGATCGGACATTCCATGGGCGGATATGTGGCAGCGCATCTGGCTAAAACATTTGCTGATAAAACAAAAGCACTCGCATTTTTTCATTCAACCGCAGATGCCGACAACGATTTAAAAAAACAAGACCGCCTTCGCGCTATTGAAGCTGCTGAAAAGCACAAAGAACTATATGCAACCAATCTTATAGACGGGTTGTTTCACTCTGCCGATGAACACCGACTTGCTATAAACGAGCAACTCGAAAAAATCGGAAGCATGTCTGCCGAAGGCATTGTTCAAAGTCTACGAGCCATGCGAGAGCGCGAGTCTTCGATTACATTTCTTGAAACAGCTAAATTTCCCATTCACTATTTCAGTGGAGCGAACGATAAGGTTCTTTCCATAGAAAAAATGAAGACCGAATGGTCCGTTCTTACTCAAGCCAAAGTCACAATTATTCCTGGAATCGGACACATGGGGCACATTGAAAATATTTCCGCTGCTAAATCATTTCTAGAAGAAGTTATTTCTCCGTTTGCGTTGTAAATTCACTACAAACTAACTTCTCAATTTTGCGCCATGTGTGGACGTTACGCCGTAGTTTCTAAAATTGAAGAAATTCAAAAAGCTTTTTTCACCGAGATTAGAAAGGGCGAATCCTGCGCGAAAAAATGCAGAGAAAACGAAGACCCAACCCTTTTCGATTAACCTTGCTGAACACCCATTCGTATTACAGCATGCGCTACGGAATATTAACCGTAGAAAACCTCATTGAATTCGCTGTGAAAAACGAATCGGAATTCGCTTCGCTCACAGAAATAAATTCAACAACAACGCTTCACGACTTTCTTCGACTTTCGAAAAAAAATAACATTCGTCCCCTCTGGGGAATCGACTTCCGAAACAATGCTCAGCAAGTGTATGTGTCTTATGCGAAAAACACCGCCGGAGTGAATGAACTCGCTACGTTCCTTTCAGAACATCTTCATGAGAAAAAAGAATTCGAAACACGAGCTCCTCAATGGAAACATTGCGTGACGATTTATCCGTTTGAAAATTTTAAAAAGAATTCATTCAAATTGAATGAACATGAATACCTCGGTGTGACTTCGGCAGACCTTCCAATATTCGAACGAAGCGAATGGTCTAGGCAGCGAGAAAAAGCACTCGCCTTTCAAACTTCAACCTTTCAAACACAGCGTCATTTCAACATGCATCAACTGCTCAGAAGCATTGAAAACAATATCCTGTTAAGCAGACTTCAACCTTCACAACATGGCAAAAGACGAGATGTTTTTCTTTCTCGAAGTGAATTCGAATCGCAATTCGAGGGTGCGCCTGATCTTATTGAAAATACCATTCAATTTTCAGAAAATTATTGTTGGAAGGAAGAAGTCAATCATAGCGTTTCAAAAAATCAAAATACATTTACTGGAAGCCTGAAGGAAGATGTTGCATTACTTCGTCAGCTCACTCAAGAAGGACTGTCCTACCGATACGGAAACGAACCGAACAATCATTCGGTTATTCAAGAGCGTATTCAAAAAGAACTCGAAATAATTGAACAGAAAAATTTCGTTTCCTATTTCCTACTCAATTGGGACATTACGCAATTCGCAAGAAACAAAGGGTTTTACTATGTTGGTAGAGGAAGCGGTGCCAATAGCGTAATAGCATACGTCCTTCGAATTACTGACGTCGATCCCATTGAATTGGATTTGTACTTCGAGCGATTCATTAATCTATACCGACAAAACCCGCCTGATTTCGACATTGATTTTTCTTGGACCGACAGGGAAGAAATTACAGAATACATTTTCGAAAGGTTTCAAAATGTAGCCCTGCTCGGGGCGTACAACACTTTTCAATACAAAGCGGTGGTTCGTGAATTGGGAAAAGTATTCGGACTTCCAGTAGAAGAAATTGAATTGCTAAGCGGCGGGAAATTCAATCCGAATACACTCGATAAAAATCAGCAGAATGTCATGCGATATGCCTCATTCCTGCAAGATTTTCCGAACAGCCTAAGTATTCACTCTTGCGGAATTCTTATTTCGAATGAACCCATTCACAATTATTCAGCAACTTTCCTTCCTCCGAAAGGACATCCAACCGTGATGTTCGACATGGTTGTGGCGGAAGACATTGGTCTTCACAAATTCGACATCCTTTCACAACGCGGATTAGCGAAGATCAAAGAAGCGGTTCAGTTAGTGAAAGAAAGATATCCGGAAAGAAAAATAGATCTTCACAATGTTGCACCGCTCAAGCAAGACGAGCGCATCAAAGATTTGCTTCGCAACGCGAAAGCCATCGGATGCTTCTATGTTGAATCTCCCGCTATGCGCATGCTGCTTACGAAGCTTCAAGTAGATGATTACTTAGGGCTTGTTGCCGCAAGCTCTGTTATTCGTCCGGGAGTTAGTAGCAGCGGTATGATGAAAGAATTCATTCACCGACATCGCGACCCAAAAGCGAGAGAGCGCGCGCATCCGCAATTACTTGCCATCATGCCTGAAACATACGGAGTCATGGTTTATCAGGAAGACGTGATTAAAGTGGGACACTTTTTCGGTGGGCTCGCGCTTGCAGAAGCCGATGTGCTGCGAAGAGGTATGAGCGGAAAGTTTCGTGGAAGGGAAGAGTTCGAACGCACCAAAGAATCGTTTTTCGAAAAAGCAATTTCGAAAGGAAATGCCTTCAGCGACGTTGCTGAAATTTGGAGACAGATTGAAAGCTTCGCTGGGTATGCCTTTGCGAAAGGCCACAGCGCGAGCTACGCGGTTGAGAGTTATCAGAGTTTATTTCTGAAAGCCTACTACCCGATTGAATACATGACGGCTACTCTGAATAACTTTGGCGGTTTTTACGACACCGAAATTTATGTCTTGGAAGCCATGAAGCACGGCGCAAAAATTTCCGCTCCTTGCATTTGGGAAAGCGAAGCGACGTGCGTCTTACATGGCAATGAAATTATTTTAGGATTCGGATTGGTAAAAAGTTTAGAAACCAACACTATGATTCGCATTCTTAAACTTCGTCAAAACGAAGGCATTCGTAGCATTGCGCAACTCATGGATCAGGCGCATGTTTCAATTGAACAAATGAGTCTGCTCATTCGCATTGGTGCTTGCCGGAAATTCAACAAACCGAAAAAAGATTTGTTATGGGAAACGCACTTTCACGGGAATCCAGATAAGCTCGAAACAGGTCCCTCTCTTTTCGAAGAGCCCGAAAAGAATTTAACGTTGCCTAAATTTCAAGACGATTGGTTGGAAACGGCATTTGACGAAATGGAGCTCATAGGGTTTCCGCTTTGCTCTCCCTTTGAATTAGCCGATGAAGAATTAACGGTTACGGAAGTTGCTTCGCAACTTCCTTTCCACCTAAACAAAAAAATTTCTGCGGTAGGTTATCTGGTGAATGTGAAGAAGACGCGAACGAGTAAAGGTGAACTCATGGGCTTCGGGACGTTCTTAGACAAAGACCTTCAGTTCTTCGACACGGTGCATTTCCCCAATAGTTCATCGTTTGGAAACTTCCGTGGTAGAGGTATATATAAGATCAGCGGAACAGTGCTGGAAGAGTTCGGCGCCTATTCAATTGAATGCACAGAACTTGAAAAAATCCCCTTCAAAAAAGATCCGAGATACATTTAAAGAAGTTCTATCAACCACGACATCTGAATAACTCCATTATGTGGTGAAAAAATTCTTGGGCAATTCTTTCCAAATTTGAACGTTACAATAAACACACAGATTCGAAAAATTATGGAGTCAGCTATTCTATTTCTTCAAGCACCCGTTGCTGAAAGTTCTGATAAACTATCAATCACAGACTTAGTTCTTAAAGGTTGGTACATATACATTCCGCTTTTAATCATGAGCGTAGTTACCATTTACGTCTTCGTTGAAAGATGGCTAACTGTTGCGAAGGCGAACAAAGAAGATTCGAACTTCATGACCAACATTAAGCAATACATCAATCAAGGGAAATTGGATTCTGCTAAAAACCTTTGCGCCACAACCAACACTCCGGTTGCACGAATGATTGGAAAAGGAATTGTGCGCATTGGCAAACCTCTTGAGGACATCAAAGGTGCCATTGAGAATTCCGGGAAATTAGAAATTTCTAATCTAGAAAAAAATACACCCATACTTGCCATCATCGCATCTATTGCGCCGATGTTCGGATTCCTAGGAACGGTGATCGGAGTTATTACAATCTTCCACGACATTTCAAACGTAGGTAAAATTGAAATCGGAGTAGTGTCACAAGGTCTTTACATTAAAATGATTTCTTCCGCTGCCGGACTGGTTGTGGGTATGTTGGCATATGTAGCATACAACACATTGGTAACGCGCATTGGCAGATTGGTAAACACTATGGAATCACACGCCGTAGAATTTGTAGACATTCTTGACGAACCCATGAACTAATAGGAGGCAACATGAACTTCGGAAGAAAACACAAAGTACATATAGAGTCTGGCATGTCCACACTCTCTGACATCATCTTCATGTTACTTATATTTTTCATCATTGCGAGTGCGGGTGCCGTGCAGGAATTGTCTGCACAAATCGACAAGCCACAAGCAGGAAATGGAAAAGAAAATCCAGCAGGAATATCTGTAACCATTACAAAAGACATGGCCTACAGTCTAGACGAGGTTGTATCTGAAAAAGAAATAATCTTGAATCAAATTCAAGAAAAGTTGAATAGTTCAGAGGACAAGCGTGTTTTATTGCGCGTAGACAAAGCAGTTCCAACGGGTGAAACCATTGAAGTGTTTTCACGCATTCAACAAATGGGAGGAACACCGTTCATTGC
>CAMDFE010000022.1 GCA_945897395.1 Chryseobacterium gleum
GAAGGAAGAGGTTGAGCAAATGTTCGATCAAATTGCACACAGCTACGATTTTTTAAATCACTTCTTTTCGCTAGGAATCGATATCATCTGGCGCAAACGTGCCATTCGTATTTTGAAGAAATATGAGCCGAAGAAACTACTGGATGTGGCTACAGGAACAGCCGATTTCGCGCTTCAAGCGGTGAAGTCGAAATTGAACGCTTCTTCAATCGTTGGTGTAGATATTTCAGAAGGTATGTTGGAAGTGGGAAGGAAGAAAGTGAAGGAAAGAGGCTTCGAACAAATTATTGAATTGCGAAGAGGAGATTCAGAAAATCTTCCTTTTGAAGATCATGCGTTCGACGCTTATACAGTTGCTTTCGGTGTGCGGAATTTCGAAAATCTTGAACAAGGCATGCGTGAAATGTTGCGCGTACTTCGTCCGAATGGAGTAGGAGTAGTTTTAGAATTTTCACGTCCGAAACATTTTCCCATTAAACAATTATTCGGATTTTATTTCAAGTTCATTATGCCAACTTTAGGCAAGTGGGTTTCGAAAGACAGTCGTGCATACGCATATCTTCCAGAGTCAGTAGCTCAGTTTCCTTCTGGAAAAGATTTCTTAGACGTTATGGAAAAGGTTGGATACCAAAGAGTGCGTTGTATTCCATTAAGCGGCGGTATTGCGAGTATTTACATTGGTGAAAAGTGAAAATAGAAATTCTTCCTTCGGAAATTAGTGGAGTCGTTTCGGCTCCTGCGTCGAAGAGTATTGCTCAGCGCTACGTTGCTGCCGCACTTATGGCAGCAGGAGAAACAACCATTCGGCATTATCCGAATTCAGAAGACCCCTTTCATGCGCGTAAATTGGCCGAGTCGCTGGGTGCGATTGTTCAACTTTCAAAAAACACATTAACCATCAAAGGCGGATTTCCAGCCAATGAAATTCACGACATTCGTTCCCCACAAAAAAATCTTTTTGCGGGAGAGTCTGGATTCGCTTCACGATTATTCATTCCAATTGCCGCCCTTCACAACAGTGAAAAAGTATTGAATGGGACAGGTACTTTGTTGAAGAGACCCTTCCTTGAATTTGAGACGTATTTAAATCCGTTTGGAGTAACCGTTTCAACCAATGAAGGAAAACTGCCTTTGACTTTTTCAGGGCAATTAACTGCAGGAAAAGCAGAGTTATCTGCAGCGAATTCCTCGCAGTTTCTTTCGGGAATGCTAATGGCTTTGCCGCGTTGCACGGGCGATTCCGAGTTGATAATTACGGAATTGAATAGCAAACCTTACATAGATTTAACCCTCGCGGTAATGAAGATGTTCGGTGTTGCAGTGAAGGAAGAGGACGGAACATTTTTCATTAAAGGTTCACAGAAATACAAGCCACAAGATGTCTCTGTAGACGGTGATTGGAGCGGAGCTGTTCCGCTTTTAATAGCAGGTGCATTAACGGCAACAGAAGGATTATTGGTGAAGAATTTAAACACGCGACTGCCACAAGCAGATCAGGCTATTTTGGACGTTTTTGATTTAGCAAAAGTGAAATACACCCAGAACGAAAACAGCGTGAAAGTTTTCGCAAGTACAATTCAAGCGTTTGATTTCGATGCGACGCATTGTCCGGATTTATTTCCTTGTCTTGCGGTGTTGGCTTATTTCGGAAACGGCGTTTCAACATTGAAAGGAGCAAAGCGACTAGCCGTAAAAGAAAGCAATCGAGCAACCGCCATTGTGGAAGAATTTGCGAAATCTGGAATTCGTGTCGTTGTTCGTGGAGATGATATGATGATCTATCCCGGTCATGCCCGTCCTGCCGTTTGGAATGTGCACAAAGACCATCGGATGGTCATGGCTGGTGCACTCTTCGGCATTGCTGGGGCGAAGACAATCCTTCAAAACCCCGAGGTTATTTCGAAGTCTTACCCCGATTTTTTCAAAGACATTCAATCGATTGGTGCGAAGATGAAATAGCTCTTTGCCAATTGAGAAGTATATTCGCACTAAATCTATTTCGTATGAAATTTACGGCGGAGCAAATTGCCGGTATGTTAGAAGGAACTGTTGAAGGTAATTCTTCAGCGGAAGTTTCAGGGCTTTCTAAAATTGAAGAAGGCAAAGCTGGAACACTCACGTTTCTAGCCAATCCGAAATACATTTCTCATATTTATTCTACAGGCGCAAGCATTGCTATTGTCTCCAACGATTTCGTTGCAGAACAAGCCTTGCCCGAAACGCTTACGCTTATTCGTGTGGCAGATGCTTATGGAAGTTTCGCGAAATTATTAGAGGCATACAGCCAATTCAAAAGACCTCGACCAGTTACTCACCCTTCTGCTGTTATAGATTCTACTGTGGTGATTGGAGAGAATGTTCACATTGGAGCAGGAGTGGTTCTCGAACCGGGCGTTTCCATTGGAAATAACGCAGTCATTATGGCTCAGTCTTATTTAGGTGAGCACGTGAAGATTGGAGATTTTACTACTATTCATCCGGGTGTGAAGGTTTATAGTGAATGTGTCATTGGTGCGAATTGCACTTTGCATGCAGGAGTAATCATTGGCGCAGATGGATTCGGTTTTGCACCACAAGCCGACAATCAATATGCGAAGGTTCCTCAGATTGGAAATGTTGTGATTGAAGATCACGTTGAAATTGGTGCGAATACAACGATTGATAGAGCCACTCTAGGATCTACAATTATTCGTGAAGGTGTGAAGCTCGATAACCTCATTCAAATTGCACACAACGTTGAAATTGGAAAGAACACGGTTATTGCAGCGTTAACTGGCATTGCGGGAAGCACCAAGATTGGTGAGAATGTTATGATAGGCGGACAAGTAGGAATTGCAGGACACCTGACCATAGCGAACGGAGTTAAGATTGCGGCTCAAACGGGCATCAGTGCTTCTGTGCTGAAAGAAGATGTTGTTATGCAAGGAACACCCGCTGTAAGCACGATGGACTTCAAAAAATCGTACATCATTCACCGCCGCTTGCCGCAATTGCTCGAGCGCATAGAGCGACTTGAAAAAGGACAGAAGTAATGTTATTGCTTCCTTATCTCAAACATTTACTTTTTGCCAAAGGACCTCACGGGGTTCACTCTCCGTTTGTTTTCAAACTCATTACCGATGTGCTGAAACAGCAACGAGTTGAGGCTTGGAAACCGATTGAAGAAGCGCGTGGAAAATTGCTTTCGAACGATACGACTTATGTGGTGAAGGACTTCGGTGCGGGAAGTAAAGGTCTTCAGACTACTCGGACTTATTCGCGTTCTGTGGCTTCCAGCGCCATGCCGAAGAAAAAGGGAGAAGCTATTCATTTGTTGGTGGAACATTTGCAGCCTTCGGGGCTGTTGGAAATAGGCACTCATTTCGGAATAGGCACACTCTATTTATCAGAGGCCCTTCATTCCACAAAAAAAATAATTACCCTTGAAGGAGATCCCACGCATGCGGCCGAAGCGCGAACTCTCTTTCATTCCTTCCAGAAAGAAAATATAGAAGTGGTTGAAGGAAATTTCAACGACACCCTTCCAACTACATTAACTGCATTTCCTGAAATGGAATTTGCATATGTAGACGGAAACCACACGGAAGAAGCAACGTTACGCTATTTCGAGATTCTACTTCAACATAAAAATATAACGTGCATTGTCTTCGACGATATCTATTGGAGCAAAGGAATGATGCGCGCTTGGAAGCAAATCTGTTCCGATTCACGCATTGAATTGAGCCTCGATTTCTATTGGTTCGGAGTCATTTTTCTGAATGGAAGAATGCGAAAGGAGCACTTCAGTTTGTATCTACCACGCTGAATTGTCGGGCGGTTCAAGAGACGTGTCAGAAAATGCTGACAATTCTGTCACATTTCACCTCCGATTTCTCAATGGCATATTGGTTGAAATGCGGGGTGAAACAAATTGAAAATTTAAGAACATGAGTAAAATAATAGGCATTGACCTCGGTACCACGAATTCGTGTGTATCTGTGATGGAAGGAAACGAGCCCGTGGTAATCGCGAACAGCGAAGGAAAGCGCACCACGCCTTCTATTGTTGCTTTCATTGAAGGTGGTGAGCGTAAAGTAGGAGATCCTGCAAAGCGTCAAGCCATTACGAATCCAACAAAAACAATTTCAAGTATCAAACGTTTCATGGGATCATCATTCGCAGAAACTGAGAAAGAAGCAACCCGTATGCCTTACACGGTAGTGAAGGGCGACAACAATACGCCTCGCGTGAAAATCGACGATCGTACGTACACCCCACAAGAAATTTCAGCAATGATTCTTCAAAAGATGAAGAAGACTGCTGAAGATTATTTGGGACAAGAAGTAACTGAAGCGGTGATTACCGTTCCTGCATACTTCAACGATGCGCAACGTCAGGCTACGAAAGAAGCGGGCGAAATTGCTGGTCTAACAGTGAAGCGTATCATTAACGAGCCAACTGCAGCGGCATTGGCATATGGATTAGACAAGAAGTCTCAAGAGATGAAAATTGTCGTGTTCGACTGTGGTGGTGGAACGCATGACGTGTCTTGTCTTGAGTTGGGGGACGGCGTTTTTGAAGTATTGTCAACAGATGGCGATACGCACTTGGGTGGAGATGACTTCGACCAAGTAATCATTGACTGGTTGGTTCAAGAATTCAAAAATGAAAATGGAAATTTAGATCTTTCGAAAGATCCAATGGCTCTTCAACGTTTGAAGGAAGGAGCTGAGAAAGCGAAGATTGAATTATCGAGTTCAACAACGACAGAAATTAACTTGCCTTACATCATGCCTGTAGACGGAATACCAAAGCACTTGGTGAAGTCGTTAACACGCGCGAAGTTCGAGCAGTTAGCAGATTCATTGATCCGCAGAACCATTGCTCCTTGCGAAAGCGCATTGAAGAACGCCGGATTGTCTGTGAACGACATCAATGAAATTATTTTAGTAGGAGGATCAACACGTATCCCAGCTATTCAAGATGCGGTGAAGAAGTTCTTCGGAAAAGATCCAAGCAAAGGAGTAAACCCTGATGAAGTTGTTGCTATTGGAGCAGCAATTCAAGGTGGTGTATTAACCGGAGAAGTGAAAGATGTATTGTTGTTAGACGTTACACCACTTTCATTGGGAATTGAAACTATGGGTGGCGTATTCACGAAGTTGATTGATGCAAACACTACGATTCCTACGAAGAAGTCTGAAGTTTTCTCAACGGCGAGTGATAACCAACCAAGCGTAGAGATTCACGTTTTGCAAGGTGAGCGCGCAATGGCGAAAGACAACCGCACAATTGGAAGATTCCACTTAGACGGATTGCCACCAGCTCAGAGAGGGGTTCCACAAGTAGAAGTAATCTTCGACATTGATGCGAACGGAATCATTAATGTTTCTGCACTTGACAAAGCAACCAACAAATTGCAAAGTATCCGAATCGAAGCTTCTAGCGGATTAAGCAAAGAAGACCTCGCGAAGATGAAGCAGGAAGCAGAAATGAATGCAGATTCAGATCGCAAGGCGAAAGATGAAGCAGACGTTGTGAATCAAGCCGATTCATTGATTTTCCAAGTGGACAAGCAATTGAAAGAATTCGGAGATAAGCTTCCTGCAGATAAGAAAACAGAGATCGAAGCATCTTTGGAAGAGTTGAAGAAAGCGCACGCAGAAAAGGACCTAGACACCATTAAAGCGTCTATGGACAAATTGAATGCAGTGTTCCAAGCGGCAAGTGCTGATATGTACAACAACGCTGGAGGAGCTGCAGATGCAGGTGCTGGAGAGCAACAAGCAGGGGGCAACGATGGTGAAGTAACCGATGTTGACTTTGAAGAAGTAAAAGACGAGAAGAAGTAATTCTGAATCGAAGAAAATAAAAAGGGCCTTGAATATCAAGGCCCTTTTTTTATTGAGATAGATTTGCTTAACTTTACATACCTTAAATCGAGCCATTGTGAAATTATATTATTCAATTGTAATTGTAATTGTAATTGTTTTGACTTTGTCTTTTGACTTAAAGGCTCAAAACTATAATATGTCGAATACCACAGTTAATATTTCTTGTGGTTCTGTGACTAATTTTTATGATTCGGGAGGCCCATCGGCTAGTTATTCCACTAACGCAAACTTGTCAATGGTTTTTTGCGCTCCGGGTGGTCAAAATATATATGCTCAGTTTAGTTCGTTTAATCTAGAAAACACATGGGATTACCTCTATGTTTATAATGGCCCCAGTATGGCATCACCCTTGCTGGGAGCTTTCACTGGCGGAGTTTCACCAGGTCTGATTTCAGGAGCTACCAATTGTTTAACATTCGTATTTGTTTCAGATAATAGTTTTAATTCTCCGGGATGGGCAGCCACCTTGGGTTGTGGCTCACCACCAGTGTCACCCCCATCAGCGTCGGGATTATGCTCGGGTTCACAACCGTTCTGCACGGGAACCACCTACACATTTCCTGCTTCTCAAAATACGACGGCTCAAGCAGGTCCTAATTACGGTTGTCTTCTTACTGCACCCAATCCTGCCTGGTACTACATGCAAATTCAGAACGGTGGTCCGCTCTCAATTTCGATGGCAAGTACTGCTGGAGTTGACATTGACTATGCCTTGTGGGGACCTTTTTCAACCTTGACGAATGTATGCAATCAGCTTACGGCCACACCTATAAGTTGTTCTTATTCAACAGCACCCAATGAAACGGCAACCATTGCAAATGCAATTGCTGGGCAATATTATATATTGGTAATTACGAATTTTTCAAATATGCCCACGAACATAACGTTCAGCCAAAGTGGGGGTAGCGCTACTACGAATTGCGATATTCTTTGTAATATGACCTCTTTTACTGCTGTCCCGGGGGTATGTATTCCAGCTACAAATACCTATAATGTTAGCGGTTCAATAACATTCACTAATCCACCTGCCAGCGGTACTTTAACAATAACTTCGTCGTGCGGAGTCTCAACAACAATTCCAGGACCATGGGTAAGTCCGTTATCATACTCTCTTACAGGACTCCCTTCGAATGGGTTAGCCTGTGTCTTGACGGCGTCGTTCTCAGGCGATGTTCTTTGTAATTTGAATCAAAGCATTACCGCACCAGCATCTTGTCTTCCCCAGTGCACGGTGTCGGCTTCGAACAGCGGTACTGCTTGCGCTGGAAATTCTGTTTCGCTGAATGCAAGCGCTGTTAGTGGCGCCACTGCTTATACTTGGACAGGCCCGAATGGTTATTCGGCAGCAGGACAAAACGTTGTGCTAACAGGCACCACGGCATTAATGACGGGCACTTATACCGTTACGGCTACTGGTCTTGCAACTTGTTCATCGACAACAACGGTTAATATAACAGCGCTGCCTGTTCTTTCTCCCGTCTCGAATATTGTCGCGTGCTCAGGTAACCTTGTGAATATACCTTCCTTTATTGTTTCTCCTGCCAACGCTGTTATAAATTGGACGAACTCCAATACTTCAATTGGATTAGCGGGTTCTGGTGTAGGAAATGTTTCACCTTTTCTTTCGTCTTCTCAAGGATTGAGTTCGTTAGGAAACATAACATTACTTCCGACATTTAATGGCTGTTCAGGCTTACCAATAAATTTCAATATAACAGTTAACACAACCCCAAGTTCTGGTGCATTAAACAATATTTCGTTGTGCGAGGGGAGCACAGTTCAGGCTATAAATTTTATAACTAATCCGAATGCGTCAGTTAATTGGAGTAATTCAAATCCTGGAATAGGCATAGCAGCCACTGGAATTGGAAACATTGCTTCATTTAACGCCACTGCCGGAAATGCCACCATTTCATACACCCCAACTTTAAATGGGTGTATTGGCAATTCTCAATCCTTTGAAATTTTTGCAGAGGCCCTTCCACAAATATTTTTAACGGCACCTTCAATGGTCTGTCAGAACCTACCGCCATTAACAGTTGGAGTGAATGTTCTAGGGGGAACGTGGAGTGGAGTTGCTAATTCATCCGGTATAATTGATCCGGGTGCCTTGCCTATTGGCGTTTCTGATTATACATATAATTATTCCACAGCGAATTGCACATCTGTAATTTCAGAAACGATAGAAATTATTCCATTTCCTCAGATCACAGGAAATTTATTCGTTTGCGTAAATACAGCAGTGAATCTTACGGCATCTCCTCTCGGCGGTGTGTGGTCTGGTGCAGTTGCAGATGCAAGCGGTATTTTTAATCAAAGTACTTCAGGAACATATTCTGTTTCATACTCAGACATAACGAATACATGCACCACATCTGCGGACGTAATCGTTCAGAATGAACCGGTGCTCAATTTGAATTGCCCATCTTTTGTATGCAACACAGATGCGCAGATTAATTTTAATCCCTCACCTCCAGGTGGTGTTTGGTCGGGCACGGGAATCAGTGCCTCAGGGGTCTATTCTCCAGCGCAAGGGTCCAATCCCACAGTGGCAACATATACCTATTCTAATGGTGTTTGCACAGTTACAGAGTCGAGTTCGATAGATGTTTTCACAACACCAATAATAGCGTTGAATAACCCAATCGGAATATGCGTCAATAATACTACTACTGCATTGAGTGCATCCCCAATTGGAGGCACATGGACTGTTAATGGGAACGCATCTTTGGCAAATGGAGTGCTTGTCCCGAGCGGCCCAGAAACTATAACCTTAATTTATTCAATAGCAGGTCAGTGCCCATCTTCAGCGAATCAGACTATGCAGATATATGCCCTACCAACTATCAATGCTGGTGCGGACCTTGCACACTGTCCTGGACAATCCGCAGGTTTAACGGCAACTGGAGGTAATACATATCAATGGTCTCCTTCAACCGGTTTGAATACAATCACAGGAGCGTCTGTTGTAGCATCAGTATCGACACAAACGAATTATACGGTTGTTGGAACGGATGCGAATGGATGTGTTAATTCAGATCAGGTTATGGTTTCTGTTTTACCTAATCCGACAGTCACTATTTCAGGAGATAATCTTATTTGCGAGGGAGAATCGAGTGACTTGACAGCAGTAGGAGCAGTTGGATATACGTGGCAACCCGATTTAAACATTGGCAGCATCTCTAATGTATCTCCGAATTCGACCACTACATATACAGTTTTGGGCACAGATGTGAATGGCTGCAGTAGTTCTGCATCTTTTACTGTTAATGTTGAGAGTATTAATGCGTCACCGACTGTAATTAATTCCAATGACGGGAATGACTTTACTTGGGAATTTCATGCGGGATCTTCAGGTGTTAATGAAACCTACGTTTGGAATCCAGGTGATGGAAGTGCGGATATTCAAACGAATGTTGAACTTACAAATTATTCCTACTTATCGGATATTATAGGCACAGTAACCCTAAACATCAGCACAGATGCTTGCAGCGAAGATTTTGTGTTTCCTGTTGTTATTTTTACCATAGAATTAATTTATCCAAATATTGTAACTGCAGACGGAGACGGGATAAATGATGATTTTCGTTTACTGAATCCGAATACAACGGTGGTTCAAGCTTTTGAGAATTTCTCATGTAAAATATTTAGCCGCTGGGGTCAAGAGCAGGGAGAGTTCAATGATGTGTTAGGTTTTTGGGATCCATCTGATTTTAACACAGGAACTTATTTTTACATTGTTGAATATGACAAAGTCGGAGGAAATGAGACCTACAAATATGAGGGTTCTTTTTATTTGAAACGTTGACCAATCCATTGAAGGAATAATTGATTGGGTTGGGTTGGAAAAATAATCTCTACTTTTTGAATAGTCGGTTGTTCTAAATTGCTCTTCAATGTTGTTTCGAATTCAATTCTGTTTCTGATAAAACGGATATTTGATTCGGTGGTATTTTCTAATAAAAACTGTACGTTTTTAGCAACTCCTATTCCATCAATGTCTATTAATTCATCGCCGTACCACAATCCAGCTAAATCGGCTGCTGAATTTGGACAGACGGAATTAACAATTGATTTATCGTTCATTATATCTACACTGAAACCGAATAAACGTTCAGTAGCAATAGCTGAGGGCGACCAAGCCAATTCAACACCAATTTTATTGAAAGCTTTTTGTAGATATTCTGAATAATCAACAGCCTTTTCAGCAATGTTCGTTCTGAATTCGTTTGCGTTTGAGAGTCCTGTTGCTTCAAGCGTTTTCCAATAATCATTAACGGAGTATCCGATATTTTTTTTCGCGAATTTTTGATACATCTGATGCATCACATCGTCCATGGATTTCCGTCCATTTGTTGCAGCAATCAATTCAATATCGAGTATCATAGAAAGCAAAGCACCTTCGTTGTAGATGGAAACTTTTCTCCATGGAACGCCCGGTGTGTATCCGTCTAACCACGTATCTACGCTACTATCTGCAATGCTATAAGAGTATCTTCCGTAATTGCGGTGGTGAGTGTTCAACCATTTTTCTAATGACTGTAACCAAAGGTCGTTGTTCCAAATGCCGCTTCTGCGCAGGCATAGATCACCGTAGTAAGTGGTAACACCTTCATCTACGTATCCGAGTTGCGTGTAATTTTCTTTGGTGAAATCGTAGGGCATCATTTCAACCGGACGCAATGTTTTGACGTTCCAGGTATGAAAGAGCTCGTGGCTGCAGATTGCGAGCATTTCGTTGTACTTGTCTTCACGGTCGAAGTTTTCGCCTTGTCCCATAACAATCACAGTGCTAGTATTATGCTCTACCCCGTGATGCATGAAATAGGGTGTGAAATGAAGTAGATAGCGGTATTTTGAAACAGGAAATTCCCCGAAAATATTCAGTTGAAGTTGTGTGTATATGCCAACGTCGTTCCAAAACCGCTCAAAATTCAAATTCGTAATTCCGAAGATATTTGCATGGAAGTGAATGCCATTTATTTCTTGCGAAAGCACTTCTCTGCTGTGCGAAGCAACGAACGGAGAGTCTGCTAATTCATCGAAGTTCTGTGCGAATAGTTTGTTTCCTTCGTGCGGTAATCCGCAGGAGAGGTGTGCATATGAATCGAGAATTTCAACCGTGTAGTTTTCATTCGTTCTTCCAGGTAAAAAAGGAATACAGTTGACCGGATTCACATAAAGCATTTGGCTGTTTACGTAGGTGCTTCCTGCATTTAGTTCAGCGGCGCAATAGAAATATTCAAAGGTTATTTGCTCTTCGTTTCCGCATGCGATCTGCCATGGATCTTTCGCTATTTTATGTGTTGAAATTTTCTCGTTTGATGCGTTGAAGGCGTTAACATGAGAAATGTTCTTAGCGAAATTCCCCATC
Organism: Chryseobacterium gleum; assembly: GCA_945897395.1. Lineage (GTDB taxonomy): Bacteria > Bacteroidota > Bacteroidia > Flavobacteriales_D > Sanyastnellaceae > CAIZGX01. The sequence continues at coordinate 11,248 of CAMDFE010000022.1, forward strand.
TCGTAACGTCCCGGTCTCCAAGAGGAAAGTTGAACGATTTGATTTTCTTCTGAGTGGCTAAATGACATGCGCACCTTCACCATTTTTCTGTGAACGTGCGGCGTGCTTAACGAAATATGAATCATTTTTTTGAAGGTCTGAGGAAGCTAATGATTGGGTTTCCTGTGCATGCGTTTGGAAAACCAATGCGCAAATAGCTGCATACGGTTGGAGCAATATCGGTAATGGAATGCGCGGCGTAGTTTGTTGAAGCCGGAACATTTTTTCCATATAAAATAAATGGAACTTGCGTG
>CAMDFE010000023.1 GCA_945897395.1 Chryseobacterium gleum
GTCGACCAATTCATATTTCAAATTGCTATTCAATTCTAGTTTGGTGAAGCATCCTAAATCTCTTATCTCGGTTTGAATTTCTCCTGCCGTTTTAAAGCAATCGGGGGCGTTCTCTTTGTTGCACGAACAAAAAGTCAGCACAAGGCCCAGCAGGCCGAGCTTACAGACGGTAGCCAAACCCAATTTCACCATAATCTGCTTTTGCAAAATGTGTTTTTAATCCGAATTGAATAAACCAATGTTTGTCCTTCGGCGCATGACGTATAACCACACGCTGATAAACTGGTGTTGTCTCCGCCCATTTATCCCAAATGTAAATACCTTGAACAATGCGCAATTGTGTATTGCCGAAATTCTGACAAAACGTTGGACCAACACCCAATTGAAAAACCGAACGATTGTTCGGTCGAACACCGTCTCTGTTTTCCATTAACGGAATTAATGAACTGTTGAACATGATGTCAGCTGTTAATCCGAAAGAATGCTTCACACGCGAAGTACGAAAATCCCAACCCGCGCTTAAAAGATGAATGGGATACTTCTTTCCATAAGGCTGCATAACTTCTTTCCATCCTTGCGTGTAAGAAAGACTGTAGTTGTATTTGCTTAACAAACGCAGCAAAAGAATTTCATGCTCTTCATCTTTTCTTGGAGCCTTCGGTTTGATTAAAGGCTGAACACCTAGCGTAAGCGCTATGGTATTCGTCCCCAAATTCGGCAATTGAAACGCTCCGTTCGAGAAGTGGGTGACACGAACTCCCATTTTATATTGAAGGGATTTCGAAGCATACACTTGTTGCTCAAAACCAATACTAAGAACCGCATTCACATGCGATCCCAAAACAGGTGCTTGATAATTCGTCTGTAAATCCCAAATCTTGGTGGTGTATCCCAAACCAATTCCCAAGTGAAGGAATTTTTTGTCGAGGATAGGTGCTCCGAATATTCTTCGGTTTATTGGAAACTGATTCCAGAAATTCAGAGAGAACTGCTTTCCAAGCTGGGTGTTGTTCCCTGTGTTGATGAAGGTGAAATCGACGCCTTGATAGGGATTTCCGTAAGGCCTTGAATAAAGTCTATTTGTCACGCGTTTGACTAAGCGAACACTGCCACCCACACTATGTGCGGTGATAAGCGGTTCCATAAGTGAGTTATGCGGAACCACAAATCCGTATTGAACACCGCCATGCACTTGCCATTGCTCTTGTCCGAATGCCGCAAGGCCCGAACAAATAACGAACAATAGACCAAGTGCTTTTTTCATTACAAGTTTTCTTTCAAGAAGTTGGTCATCTTGCTGAACAAATGCAAGCGTGTGTTTCCTCCATAAATACCATGGTCTTTATTCGGATAAACAAACAAGTCGAAAGGCTTATTCTCTGCAACCAAGGCAGATACCATATCCATGGTGTTTTGGAAATGCACATTATCATCTGCGCTTCCGTGAACCAACAAGTAGTTTCCTTTCAATTGCTTCGCGAAGTTGATTGGAGAGTTGTTCTCATATCCACCAGAATTCTCTTGCGGTGTGCGCAAATATCTTTCAGTATAAACGCTGTCGTAAAATTTCCAATTCGTAACAGGAGCAACTGCAATTCCAGTCTTGTAATAATCTGCTCCTTTTGTCATACACAACGAAGTCATGTATCCGCCGTAGCTCCATCCTTGCATACCAATGCGCGCTGCATCTATGTAAGTTTGCTGACCTAAATATTTAGCGAAGTCTATAAAGTCTTGTGTTTCATTTCCACCTAAATTCATGTAGGTAGAATGTTTGAACTCTTTTCCTCTGAACTGTGTTCCTCGCGGGTCGCAGCTCACTACAATGTATCCTTCCTGACAAAGCAATTGGTACCACATGTAGTTCTTTCCGCCGTAAGAATCCAACACGGTGTTGCTTCCAGGTCCACCGTAGATGGCAACAAGCACAGGATATTTTTTATTCGGATCGAAATTCGCAGGCTTCATCATCCAGCAATTCAAATTAACATCCGTTGAATTTTTAAACGAGAAAAATTCTTTCGTCACGCAGCTGTATTGCTCTAATTTCTTCACCAAATTTTCATTCGTGATTAATGTGCGCTTGATAGTTCCTTGGTTGTCGCGAATGCAGAAAGTAGGTGGGGTGTTGGCGTTGCTGTAGGTGTGAAGGAAATATTTCAATCCTTTGCTGAAAGCCGCCTCGTTGGCGCCGTCTTCAGAGGTCAAACATTTCCAAGTGTTCTTTTTCAAATTCACGCAGTAAACATATTTTGAAGTCGCGTCAAGTGAGCTACTCATGCGCTTGTTGTAGTTCACCTGGGCAGCGCGCGTAGAGCTGAAGTAAATGCTCCCAGCCTTTTCATCGATACCGTAAAAATCAAGAATCTCCCAATTTCCGCTGGTTAAAGCCTTTTCCACTTTCGTGCCGAGGTCTATTTGATACAAATGCGCAAAGCCGCTCTTCTCGCTGGTGTAAATCATACAACTTCCACCCGATAAAAACTGAATGTTGTCGTTCACGTCGATGTATGTTTCAGATTTCTCTTCCATCAATACTGCTGTTGGCCATGTGTCTTTTCCCTCAGCGCGAAGAGGAGCAGTTAATTCAAAGACCAAATGATTTTGGTGACGATTCATTTTTTGAATTAAGAGCTGTGTCTGTTGTTTTCCCCATTTAATGCGCGGGATATATTCGAAGTCTTCAGAAGTCTTTTCAACCAAAAAGCTCTTGCTATTAGACAGTTCGTAAATATGAATACTCACATCTGAATTCTTTTCGCCCGCTTTCGGGTATTTGAATGTAGTTCTTTCTGGATAAAGACTTCCATAAATGTCCATTCCATATTCAGGAACGCTGCTTTCGTTGAATTTGTAGTAGGCGAGGAGTGAACCTGTTTCATTCCAGTACAATCCACGATCGAATCCGAATTCCTCTTCGTACACCCAATCGGTAGCTCCATTGATGATTTTGTTTTTCTCTCCGTCGAACGTGACTTGCTTCTCTTCTTTCGTTTCAATATTGAAAATGAAAATGTTGTTGTTACGAACGAATGCCACGCGCTTTTTATCTGGAGAGATAGTCGCCAAGCGTTGCTTTCCTTTTTTGAAGTTTGCAATAGGTGTGGTTTTTCCGCTTGCCAAATCGTAAACCAAATAATTAGCCATGCCGCTCCAACGGTAAATGCCTTCGCTTTCTGTTTCAATCAACAACATGCTTTCATCTGCATTGAAAGAATAATTGTCGAAGGCGCTTATCGCATTCCCGAAAATTTTCTTGGCCGTTGTAATCGCTTTCAACGTATCTCCGTTCGCGAAGCTGCATTGAATAATGGTTTGTCCATTTGCATCTGACGCAATAACGTCAGAGAATGATTCTCCGTCGTTCATGGAGTTGAATCCACCGAGGTAATCCGCATTGAATTCGCGGCTATTCCAAATGAGTTCATTCGTAATTTTTTTCTGAGCAGTTGCACCGAATACGGTGGCTAAGAAAATCAAGGAGGCTAGGGTCTTTTTCATAATAAAAATCAGTTCCGAAAGATAAGCCGAATGCAGAAGATATGCAATTCTGCCTTTAATTTGCGCCATGAATTTGAAATTAGCTACACTCGCAATGATAGCGGTTGCATTCAGCAGCTGCACCCAGCAATTGGTTTTGGAATCTCTTCCGGTTACGACAGAGCCCGGTCCCATGACTTATGAGAAGGAAAAGCACTTCAAGAATATTCATCAATTTACCTACGGTGGCGACAATGCCGAAGCTTATTGGAGTCCCGATGGGAAGCAGTTGATCTTTCAAAGCAACAATGCGAAATGGGGTATGAGTTGCGATCAGATTTTTTTATTGAATGTGGAAACCAAAGCAGACAGTTCAAAGCGTCAGTTGGTTTCAACCGGATTGGGAAGAACCACTTGTTCTTGGTTCATGCCCGATGGAAAGTCATTCCTTTATGCTTCTACGCACAAAGGCGGAGAGGCTTGTCCACCGCCACTTCCAAACAACGGAAAATATGTTTGGCCGTTGTATTCAACCTACGATATTTACACCGCAGACCTTCAAGGAAAGGTAACGAAGCAATTAACAGATTCACCGCGTTACGATGCTGAAGCGACGATTAGCCCGAAAGGAGATCGAATAGTTTTCACTTCATTACGAAACGGCGATCTGGATTTGTATACCATGAATTTAGATGGAAGTGATGTGAAGCAAATCACGTTCGACTTGGGCTACGACGGTGGAGCCTGTTTTTCTCCAGATGGAAAAAAAATCGTTTGGCGCGCTTCTCGCCCGAAGAACAAAGAGGAAATAGATGCCTATAAATCTTTGTTGAAGGAAGACATGGTAGAACCTTCAAACCTTGAGATTTTTGTAGCGAATGCAGATGGCTCAGACGCCCACCAAGTCACTTCTTTGGGAAATGCAAACTGGTCTCCAACGTTTTCTCCGAAAGGAGACAAGATATTGTTTTGCAGTAATCACAACAGCACGCGCGGATTTCCTTTCAATTTATTCTTAGTGAATTTAGATGGAAGCGGATTGGAGCAGGTGACTTACGATAGCGAATTCGATTCGTTCCCAATGTTTTCACCGAATGGAAAATACTTGGTGTTCTGCAGCAACCGTCACAATGGAAGAACCCGTGACACAAACATTTTTATTGCTGAGTGGATTGACTAATTCTATCCTTCGAAACTGATAGAAACGACGAATGCGCGAGATCGCAATTTGTCAATGGGAAGAGCATATCTCGTGTCTTCATGAATTAACAAATCGGGAAGACCAATACTCGTTTTAAATTCGATTGCAAATTTGAAAAAGGGAAGGAAGAAATCGAATCCACCACCGGCTTCAACACAGTAGTCATTGCTTTTCAACTTAACTACAATTTCACTCGACTGGTTGTTGCTTACGTTCTTTTGCGATTGCATGTCGCGCGCATATTTTCCCCCAACCAAGGCATAAGCAGCAAAGTTGCCCGTTCTGTTTGTTCTGAATTTAAACAACACGGGAAATTCTAACCACACACTTGATATGGGTTTGGTTTGTGTGTCGATTTTATTGTTAGTACGCAAAAATTGATACTGCAATGATCGATCTTGAAAAGACAATCCTGGTAAAAAACGCACATTCACATTTGGAAGCGGATTGTACGAAGCTAAAATGTGCAGATTGAATCCAGCTTGCGGAACATTTGTTATACTTAACAATGAATCTTGAAAGGAAAAGTCAGGTTTGTTGTTGATGAAAAATGAACTCTGATTTCCACTTAATGCAAATCCGAAATGATATTTACGGTAATCGAATTTTGCCAAATTCATTGCGGCTTTGTCTCGTTGAGCAAATGCAGAAAAAGCAATTAAAACAAAAAAGAAGGCTGCAACTAATTTTTTCATGATAGTTCTTTCAACATGACTGTTCTAAATATCCAAGGTACAATGAGTGCAAAAATAAGAGCACTCAGCATTAAAGCCGAAATACCCGCTGCGACAACTGTTTTCACCGATGTCATGGTGTTAACGCGTTCAATATAGCTTTGTTGTATTTCCTCTTTAGTTAGGTCTTTCAACGGCTCGTTAGACGAAGTTATTGCGGCCACTTTCTCAGGCGTGTTCAAAGCCTCTTCTAATTGAGCATAATCGGCAGCGCGCTTAATACTCATGTCGTCAGCTGTTGAGTAATAAATTCCAATAGCCATTCCAATAGCTACAGAATAAGCCACTCCAGCACGCAGAGACAATTTGAAATCGTCGAAATAACTGCGTACTTGCGGTTCTTTGCTATAAGTCGTATACAGCGTTAACAAAATTAAAGACAAAAGAAAAATAAGATTGAAGAGAACACCCTTGGGCTGAGCGTCAGCATAACTGTAGGCCAAGTAATGACCAAGAGAAAAGCGCAATCCCAACCAGGTAGCTGCTAAGGAAAGGGCGTAAGCCCAAATACGCCAGGTGCTCATTACGAGTTCATGGTTACTAAAAACTCCTCGTTTGTTTTCGTGCGCTCAATGCGATCTTTCACGAACTCCATAGCTTCAACCGGATTCATATCTGCAAGGTGTCGGCGTAATACCCACATGCGTTGAAGGGTATCCTTGTCTTGCAACAAATCTTCGCGACGCGTTCCTGAAGAAAGAATATCAATGGCAGGGAAAATACGTCTATTGCTAATCTTACGATCCAATTGCAATTCCATATTACCCGTTCCTTTGAACTCTTCAAAGATTACTTCGTCCATTTTACTTCCAGTATCTACCAATGCTGTTGCAATGATGGAAAGAGATCCACCGTTTTCAATTTTACGCGCAGCTCCGAAGAAACGCTTTGGTTTTTCCAAGGCATTCGCTTCAACACCACCCGACAATACCTTTCCGCTCGAAGGCGCTACAGTATTGTATGCACGCGCTAAACGTGTAATAGAATCTAAGAGAATACAAACGTCGTGTCCACATTCAACCAAACGCTTGGCTTTTTCCAATACAATATTGGCAATCTTTACGTGACGCTCAGCTGGCTCGTCGAAAGTCGAAGCTATCACTTCTCCTTTCACACTGCGCTTCATGTCTGTAACCTCTTCCGGACGCTCATCGATGAGCAATACAATTAAGTAGGTCTCAGGATGGTTCATGGCAATCGCATTTGCAACGTCTTTCAACAAAGTAGTCTTACCTGTCTTCGGCTGCGAAACAATCATTCCACGTTGGCCTTTTCCAATAGGAGCAAACAAATCCATGATTCGCATACTCACATTGTTGTTGTTGTCTGCCAAATGGAAACGCTCTTGCGGGAACAAGGGCGTTAAGAATTTAAATGGAATACGATCACGAACCCAAGCAGGGTCGCGTCCGTTAATATTGTCGATACGAATCAAAGGGAAATATTTTTCACCTTCTCTTGGCGGACGAATGGCTCCACGAATGGTATCTCCAGGTAATAATCCGTATGTTTTTATCTGTTGTTGAGAAACGTAAACGTCATCCGGAGAATTCAAATAATTGAAATCCGAAGAACGCATAAACCCGAATCCGTCAGGCATCACTTCCAAAACACCCTCAGCCATTACTAAGCCGTCGAAATTGTATCCGTGTTCATCCGGCATTCCTCTGCGCTGACGATCAGGACGCACAATGTTCGGCTCGCGCTCTCCTTGACCTTCCTGTTGCTCCGGTTTGTTCGGTCTTTCTGGACGTTCTCTTTGCTCAGGTCTTTCCGAATGATCTGTTCTTTCCGGACGATCTTTTTGCTCCGGTCTTTGATTTTTCTGATTCGGATGCTGCGGACGCGGTTGTCCGTCTTTCTTTGCCAAAACTAAAAATGGAATCTCAGGCTTTGTCTCTTGTGCTGGAGTCTCCTCTTGCACAGACTCTTCATTTATTTCGGTTGGAATATCATTCGATACTTCTTCCTTTGCAGGAACCTCTTCCTTTTCGATAGCCTTATATGGCTTTCTTTCACGCGTTTTTTTCTGACGATCAGAGGTGTCAGAATTCTCAATATAAGAATCGGTTTCCTTTGCTTCAACCACCGTTGGAGCAGGAGCATCAGCTGGCGCCGCAGATAAAGTCTGACGGTCCATAATGGTTAGAACCAAATCTTGTTTCTTTAATTTCTCAGCATTTGAAATGCCTAAATTTTCAGCAACAGATTTAAGCTCTGCCACTTTCATCGCGTTTAATGTTAAAATATCGTACATGTAGGGGAAATGAAATTTAAAATGTATTGTTGGGAATGCGAAAGCGAAATGCTTTCAACGATGCAAGGATACAACGCAATTGGTATATTTTCAAAAAAATAATTAGCGGATAATCTCGGAAACATTTCTCTTGATGTTTTGAGAGATTTTTTCAATGGGAACGTCGTTTTCATCGCCCCCAAATGGATCTTCAATTTCTTCAGCAATAAGTTCCAAACTACCTAAGACATAAAAAATGAAAATGGAAAATGGAATGACATAGTTTCCAAGCGTGGGGCTGAATACCCAAGGAAGTGTAATAATGTAGAACAAGATAAATTTTCTTAAGAAAGAGCTGTAGGAATAGGGGATAGGCGTGTTCTTTATGCGTTCACACCCCCCAGCAACTTCGAGAAAATTCGAGATTTCGGAATTAATTGATAGCAGCTCACTCTCGGTTATTTTTTCTTCTTTTCGAAGTTTATAGGTCCTGTGGTGAATAATAGATGCCAAATAATTCGGTTTATGCTGCACATCCGCTGGCATCTCGAATTCATCAGTAAAATCTTGATCGAGCTCAGTTCTCGTTTTTTCTAGAAGTAAATGGTGCGACAAAGTTATTGCGAATAAGGGAATGCTTTTGCGATAGAAATCACGATTCTCGTTATCCGAAAAATGGAGTATTGCATTCATTTTCGAAGCTAAATTTCTACTACTGTTTGTCAGACTGCCCCATAACTTCCGTCCTTCCCACCAACGATCATAAGCCGTATTCGTGCGAAAGACCAAAAGCAAACTCATTACAGTCCCCAAAATAGTATGCAAAATGGTGAGCTTCGATATTTCGCTGTTCACGTCAATGTGAAAATATTCCCTTTCAACATAGCGAACGCCATAGGCGTAGAGGCCCAGGGCAAGCATAAGAATTCCAAGCTGACGGAACGTGTCTGATTTATGAAAGCTGAATAAAAAATTAAGCCAATCGGAAGGTTTGTAACTTATCATTGAATGTGCTGTATTAATTCTTTCCACGCCGACATACTGGCCTTCATGGAATATTTTTCTTGAAATTTATGTTGAAGTTGAATCGCCCAATCTGCGCGCAACTCATCGTTATTCATGACTTCCAACCATGTCTGACTTAGCGACAAGCTATTTTTCGGTTGGAAAAGAAATTTCTCATTGCCTAAGATCTCTGCCGTTCCGGCGGTATTGCTTCCAATAACAGGAACCCCACTCGCCATGGCTTCAATGGTCACAGTGCCAAAGGTTTCTTCCCAACTAGGGACAATAATCAAATCAAAGGCGCCATACAATTGCTGCATGTTCGATTGATGAGGAAGGAAGGATACCTTTTCCTGAAGAAGATTGAGCTCGATTGTTTGCTGCAATTTCTGAACATAGGTATCGGCCTCATTTTTTGTTTTATCTCCAACGAAAACAACATGCATATCCTTTTCGCTATTCTTCAACTGAGGAATAGCCTCTATAACGTCAAGCTGACCTTTCTTTTCATCTAATCTTCCAACGACACCCACAATGAATTTTTCGTTGGGAAGATTCATTGTCGCCCGTGCGTCTTCCTTCGATAAAGTAGAAGTCCCGTCAACAGAACTTCCCAGCGGAATAACATGAAGTCTCTCTGCGGGAAAGCGTGTTTGGGTTCCCACTTGCTGTTGCATGTAATTCAACGTAGAGACCCAGGCGTCAATTCTTTTAAATCGAAGCGTGTGTAAAAAATCTTTTTTCGAAACGCCCAACTGCATGCCTTGATGATAAACCAATTTTATTTTTCGGGATGAAAAAAACTTCATCCAACCTAAAAAATCTAAGTCGCGATTGTCTCTGAAATGAACGATGTCAATTTCATCTTTTTCGAATTGCTTCGCCACCTGCCGAGCACGCTTAAAGTCGAAGTACTTTTTGTTTCTTTCAATGGAAATAACAGGAAGCTCTTGTTCTATTGCATGTTGGAATAGCGTAGTTCCTTCAACCAAATACACTTCAACTTGAAATCCTTCCGCTTGAAACGCCTTCGCATAACGAAGGGTATTCATCTCCAATCCGCCCCAACTGATAGAGCTGCAGTAAAATGCAATTTTGGGTAGGTAAGGGGAGCTGTTCATTCGTCGAAAACGTCAAGAAGCATTAGTGCTTCAGAAAGTTCACCTTCCGTTTTAAAGTCTTTGTGAATACGAGCTAATTTTTTTCCTTCTAGATAAAGTTCTATCGCTCGCTCGCTGTTTCCAACTAATTCGTGAAGCTGTCCGGTTTTGTAATAGGTGGGCAAATACTCTGATTGAGTAAGCAACAATTTCTCGAGAATTTCAATGGCCCGATCATTTTGTTCAAGCTTCTCATACTCCAGCGCAGTGGCATAATGAAGGAATGGATCGCTTGGATGCGTCTCTAACATTTTTAGAATTTGATCCAAGCGTGTGTTCGACATGCTTATTTCTTTTCGATTTCGGCTGTAATGCTTCTGTCGTGAAGAGCGGTGCACATAAGTTCCATCTCTTTGTATGGACCAGATTTCACAACAGTTTTCCCTGTCGTGTGAATCAACAATGCACATTGTTCTGCCTGAATCCATTCGTGTTTGCAAATGGTCATTAACGATTGAACAACATGATCGAAAGTATTCACATGATCGTTGAAGACAACAATCTGATATTGTTCATCGGTTACAACATCGAGCAATACTTCTTCTTCGGTTTCTGTTTGGGCGAAAATATTCATACGGGACAAAATTAAAGCAGAATTTTAATATTGAATTGTCAGCTTTTCAACACTTAACAATAAGGTATTGTTCGTTAGTTCTATTGGTTGTTAATTAGCAGAATAATAAACAGCTTGAATATTATGGACAAAAAGACGGATTTACTAGTTTCTGAAACTGCTAAAATTCGAATACTTATTATCGAAGACGATGAGCTTATTCGTGCATTGTTAGATTTAATAATTACAGATTTAGGTCATCACATTGTCGCTTCTGTTGATAACGCAGTAGATGCGTTAGTTGCTTATTCCGTGCACCGTCCGCATGTTGTTATTTCCGATATTGAAATTAAAGGAAATATCGATGGAATTGAATTGTCGAAGAAATTACTTCAAATTAGAAAATGTCAATTACTTTTTTTAACAGGAAATACGAACGCAGAGACATTTAATAGAGCAAAGAAATTAGCACCGTTAGCTTTTATTTCGAAACCTATTGTTCGTGTTGAATTGGAGCGAAGCATAGATTTAGCTGTTGAACATTCCAACGAAACCATTGGATTTGTTACAGAGAGCATGCCTGCTGATGGTTGCTTGTATACACGCATAGGGAACAAGTTGAAAAAGATTGCCATTGCAGATATTGAATACATTGAAGTAGATGGAAAGTACAGCAGCATTTCTGTAGCTCAACGAATAGTGAATTGTAAAATTTCTTTGAAAGAACTTCAAGCCAAACTTCCTCAAAAAGATTTTCTTCAAGTCAATCGTAGCTCAGTCATTAACCTCAATTGCATTGAAGACATCGACTTGTCCAAGCAAATGATTAAAATGCCTTCCGCAGAAATTAGCATTGGTCGAAATTTCAAAGAATCTCTTTTAAATCGCCTCAATCTTATTTAAGGGCGAAACATATTTCGCACTTGTCTTGGCGAAAAATCTTTCTTTTTAAGTGGGCGAAAGATATTTCGCCCCTGTTAACGTTTTTGTTTAAAAATTTCAAACTGCGAAGGAACATTCTTTGTCGGCCAAAAATTGTTATTCAGCTCAACAT
>CAMDFE010000024.1 GCA_945897395.1 Chryseobacterium gleum
GATCTCCGCTTAAAGCACCACCAACCAACCAATCTTCAATGGTTTGTTTTTCTGCTTGTGTCAACACATTTTCGCCAACGAAGTGACGATAATTCGGATCAGCTGGCCATGGCGGCATTTGTCCAGAAGTGATGGCTCCTAAAATCCCAGCCGAACTGTTGAAAGCATCGTCATAGGTCATGAAAGACGACGGCCCAATGCCACCTTCGTGGTGACAAGTGGTGCAGTGATCAAATAGAATCGGTGCTACATTTTCACTCCACGTTACTTGTGCGAATGCTCCAATTGAACTGATTAAAATAGCGAAGAGAGGTATAAGTTTATTCACAAGAAATGGTTTTAAGTTTTATAAAGTTAAGCATAGTTCAAATAAGAAGGCTATTCGGCATGAAGGTTTATTGCGATTGCAATGTTTATTTCTTCAAAGGAACAGTGTCTTTCCAACTGAAATAATAATCATCTTGCAGTTCGTGAAACCCCTGTTGGAAATACAAAATCTAAGTGTGGCCTTCAACAACAAAATTGTTGTGAACGCCTTGTCCTATGCGCTTTTCCCTGGAAAGATAACAGCAGTGGTGGGTGAATCGGGAAGTGGAAAATCAGTAAGCGCGATGTCGTTGCTCGGTTTACTTCCAACAAAAAATTTAACTTTTCCTTCCGGAGAGATTTTTCTTTCGAGTGAATTGTTGGGTTCGGAAAATCGAACGGTGAAGCTCACCGACGAGGCATTGGTTTCGTTGCGCGGAAAAAAGATTGCGGTGATTTTCCAAGAGCCCATGACGGCGCTTAATCCGGCTATGACTTGTCAGCAGCAAATGGAGGAATGCCTTCAACATGAAAATAAAGAAGCACGAAAAGCCAAAGTATTATCGTTGTTGGAAGAGGTTGAAATGCCAGATCCGACAGGTGCTCTAAAGAAATATCCACACGAGTTTTCGGGCGGACAACGTCAACGCGTTATGATTGCCATGGCGTTGGCTTCCGAGCCACAACTGCTCATTGCAGACGAACCGACCACAGCCCTAGACCCGTCAGTGCAAGCGTCTATTTTAGAGCTCATCAAGAAATTGAAAAACAACCGTAACATGTCGGTGCTTTTCATTTCACACGATTTGCATGTGGTGAAAGAAATTGCAGATTTCATAGTGGTTATGAAGTCTGGAAGTGCCGTTGAACAAGGCAATGCAGAGGACGTCTTGAATAATCCTCAGCACGATTATACAAGAGGACTACTCGCTTGTCGACCTTCGAAATCTTCGAAGGGAAAGAGTTTGATTACGTTGGGAAACGATAGGGATGAAAAGCACTATTCATTTTCAGAAAGTGAAAATATTTTATTGCGTGTTGAAGGATTAACGAAGTTTTATCCCGGCCAAACGACACCTGCGGTTAACACGGTTTCCTTCAACATTAAACAGGGTGAAACCCTTGGTTTAATTGGTGAAAGTGGATGCGGAAAGACCTCGTTGAGCCGCATGCTTATGGGGCTTTTGACTCCAACAGGTGGCGATGTTTCATTTGGAAATGAACTGTTAATTAGCAAGAACATTTCCTTTCCGAATAAATTTCGGAAGGATATTCAAATGGTTTTTCAAGATCCATTCGCATCGTTAAATCCGAAGTTGAAAATTGAAGACATGCTTCTTGAACCCTTGCACATCCATAAAATTGGGAGCACAAACGCGGAACGAAAAAAGCGCGTTGAATACTTATTGAATGCCGTTGGAATGCCCGCCGATAGCGCGCAACGTTACGCACATAATTTTTCAGGCGGACAACGTCAGCGTATTGTTATTGCTCGCGCATTGGCTACTAACCCGAAGTTAATTATTTGCGATGAAGCGGTTTCTGCACTTGACGTTTCTGTTCAAGCACAAGTGTTGAATTTGTTGAACGACCTGAAGGAAGAGTTTGGCCTAACCTATTTATTCATCTCTCACGACATGCCGGTGGTCTATCACATGAGCAACAATGTTATGGTTATGCGGAAAGGTGAGTTGGTGGAAAAAGGGAGCACGGAAGCGGTTTTCCTTAGACCTGAAAACGAATACACACAGCGACTAATGAGCATTGCTAGTCTAACGTGATAATGGTCACTACGTAGCCTTCTCGAAGAACTATCTTTGCACTATGGAACTAACAATGGCCCTAGGATTTTTCGGAGCACTGCTCATGGGCTTTGTGTTGGGCGTCCTTGGCGGTGGTGGTGCAATACTCACGATTCCTATTTTAGTTTATTTCTTTGGATTCGATTTACGCGCCGCTGTGGTCTCATCATATGCGATCTTGTTTTTCAGTTCCATTGTTGGCGGAATTCAAAGTCGAAAAGAAATCGAATGGCGTTTGGCCCTTTTGTTTGCCTCTGTTTCCGCGGTCTTCATAGCGTTGACCAAATTCTTTGTCCTTCCGATTTTACCTAAAGAATTTTTTGTTTTCGGTTTGAAGGTTTCAACGCAAAGTATGCTGCTTTTGTTGTTTGTGACCATCATGTACATTGTGGCCTACAAACTCATGAATCCGAAGAAGGCAAAAGGTAAAGGACTTGTTTCTATGGCTTTGAACGCTGCCATAGTAGGGGTGTTAGGTTCGCTCATTGGCGTGGGTGGCGGATTCCTCATTGTCCCTGCTATTTATGCTTACCGCAACACAACAATGTCTGCGGCCATTGCTTCAACCTTCGTGGTGATTACACTGAACTCGGCCTCTGGATTAGCGGTTTCCTATTCAGAATTGAACACGTTGAATTTTTCCATTTTCCTTCCCTTTTTAGGACTAGCAGTTGTGGGTGTGGTTGCTGGAACTTTACTCTCTAAAAAATGGTCCGATGCAATTTTGCGGAAGTCCTTCGTTGTACTTTTGTTGGCCGTGGGAACGTATATGTTAACGAAAGAAATTATTGAGACACTATGAAAATTGAACAGATTTACACCGGATGTTTAGCGCAAGGTGCTTACTATATTGAAAGCAATGGCGAAGCCGTTATTATTGACCCACTTCGCGATACGAAAGCCTACACAGATAGAGCGAACGCTTCAGGTGCGAAGATTAAATATATTTTGGAAACGCATTTTCATGCAGACTTTGTAAGCGGACATTTAGACCTTCAGGTTTATACTGGGGCTACCATTGTTTTCGGCCCGAATGCAAAAACAGAATTTGTTTCTCATAGTGCAACTGACGGAGAAATTTTTTCTGTTGGAAATTGTACGATTGAAGTTTTGCACACACCAGGTCACACCATGGAGAGCACGTGTTATTTGCTTCGCGATGAAAACGGAAAACAAGTGGCGGTATTCACCGGAGACACACTTTTCATTGGCGATGTTGGAAGACCAGATTTGGCGCAGAAGTCGGGTGAATTAACGAAGGAAGATTTAGCTGGATTTTTATTTGACAGCTTAAGAAACAAATTAATGCCGTTGGAAAACGACATTACGGTTTATCCTGCGCACGGCGCCGGGTCTGCGTGTGGAAAGAACATGAGCAAAGAAACCTTCGACACATTAGGTCATCAGAAGGAAGTGAATTACGCGTTACAAGACATGACGAAGGAAGCGTTTATTCAGGAAGTAACGGATGGCTTGTTGCCTCCTCCGTTTTATTTCCCCGAGAACGTAGCCATGAATAAGAAAGGCGTTTCTTCTTTGGAAGATGTTGTTCAAAATTCTTTGAAGCCCTTGTCTGTTGAAGCTTTCACGGTATTAATGGAAGATGAAAGTGTGTTGTTGTTAGACGTTCGCGGTCCGCAAGTGTTTTGCAAAGGATTCATTCCAGGGTCAGTGAACATTGGATTGAAGGGCGATTTCGCTCCTTGGGTTGGGACACTTATTACAGACATGAAGCAACGCATAGCTTTGGTTACAGAGCCGGGTGAAGAAGAAGAAGCAATCACGCGCTTGGCACGTGTAGGATACGATTGTGTTGTAGGATATTTGGAAGGAGGATTTGAGTCGTGGGATAATTCAGAAAATGAGATTGATCAGATTGAAAGTATTTCTGCAGATCAATTTGCTGAATTGGCGACGGGCAAAAAAGTGAATACTATTGACGTTCGGAAGCCTACGGAATTCGAGGCAGAGCACCTAGAAGCTGTTACTAGCGCGCCTCTTCACGAGTTGAATCAGCACATGCGCGCCTTCAAAACAGGAGAGAACAATTACATTCATTGTGCAGGTGGATACCGAAGCATGATTGCTGCAAGTATTCTAAAGAGTCGTGGAATTCACAATGTCATTGACATTGCGGGCGGATACAACGCGATTTCTAAGACCTCTTTACCAAAAACCAATTTCGTTTGTCCGAGTACGCTATAACCTTTGGTTTGTCGTATATTTGTGCATCTAAAAATTAAGTCATGGGAAAATTAGGTTGGCCAGAGATTCTTTTAATTCTAGCGGTAGTAATGTTGTTGTTTGGTGGAAAGAAAATTCCAGAAATGATGCGTGGTCTAGGAAAGGGAATGTAGGAATTCAAAGACGCTATCAAAGGCGAAGGAACTTCTTCAACGCCTTCAGAGTCTGACAAGATCGAGAATAAATAACATTTATTCACAATGGTGTTTCATTCCTTGAAGGAAGTTCAGAACGAACTTTCCTCAAAATCCATTACGTTAAAAAACGTTGTTTCTCAATATCTTCAAAACATTGAAGCGCGCATGAATTTGAATGCGTTCGTCGAGGTTTGGGGAGAGGAGGCCATTGCGCAAGCCGAGCTTATTCAACAAAAAATAGACAATGGAACTGCGGGCAAACTTGCAGGAATGGTCATTGCCATTAAAGATAACATCTGTTATAAAAATCATAAAGTTTCGGCATCATCTAAAATCCTTGAGGGATTTGAATCGTTATACAGTGCAACCGTTGTAGAACGAATCTTAGCGGAAGATGCCATTATCATCGGCAGATTGAATTGCGATGAATTCGCGATGGGGTCGTCCAATGAAACATCGATTTACGGACCAGTAAAAAATCCACTAAATGAAAATTGCGTTCCAGGCGGATCTTCCGGCGGGGCATCTGCTGCTGTAGCGGCCGATTTTTGTTTAGCAGCTTTGGGTAGTGATACGGGGGGCTCTATTCGTCAGCCCGCTTCCTTCACGGGAATAGTAGGCATGAAACCCACTTACGGCGCGGTTTCTAGATATGGACTTATTGCTTACGCATCGAGTTTCGATCAAATTGGTCCAATGACAAAGTGTGTGGAAGACGCAGAATTATTATTGAAAATTATTGGAGGTCCAGATGCATACGACAGCACAGCCTTGTTGGAAGTCCTTCCGGAAGCGTCAGTTCGCGCAAGCAAACCCAAAATTGCATATATGAAAGAGGCGGTTGAAAGCGAAGCGGTTCATCCGGAAATTCGCGATCGCATCAATTCAATCATAAATGAACTTAAGTCGGAAGGTTACGCTGTTGAACCGATATCGTTTCCGTATTTAGATTACATGGTTCCCGCATACTACGTTTTAACCACGGCAGAAGCTTCTTCCAACCTAGCCCGTTTCGACGGGATTAATTACGGTTATAGAAGTAAAGAAGCGAAAGGCATTGACGAGACATACAGAAAAAGTAGAACCGAAGGTTTTGGTCGTGAAGTGAAGCGTAGAATTTTATTGGGTTCGTTCGTGTTGAGTTCAGGATATATAGATGCCTATTATGGCACGGGACAGCGCGTGCGTCGCGTGTTGCAAGAGAAGACGAAAGCTATTTTCGATCAATACGACTTCTTACTTTCTCCAACCTGCACAGATGTAGCCTTTGAATTTGGCGCGAAGTCGAAGGATCCAATTTCCATGTACATGCAAGACATTTTCACGGTGCATGCGAACCTTACGGGCAACCCAGCGATATCTATTCCATGTGGAAAAGAATCAACAACAGGCTTACCTTTTGGCATTCAGGTTACCGCTCGTCACAAGGAAGACAATGATTTGTTCGTGTTTTCAAAAACGCTAGAAGCCTTATTATCCTAGGCTAAGCGAGTTTTTCCCTAACAGAGTGTTCACAATTGTGTTTTTTCTAGATTGGAAATAATGCATTTTTTTCGGAAATTGTATCCGAAACGGAAGGGCAATAAACACGTTGAAACGTTGTTGCCCTCTTTATAAAGGGAAATCATAATGAAAAAATTAGTTACAGTATTACTGGGCGTGCTATCGTTTTGGAGCGTAAGTGCCATTGAAATTCCGAAGGACACTTTGCAAGATCGTCAGGTGGCGGGATTGAAGAAAGAAGAGATTGATGAAATTGACCGGATGCTTGTAGCGAGTTATCTCAATCATTTTTGTTTTTCTGCAGATCCAGACATTCAAAATGCATATGATTATCCTGCAGATCACATTCCAAATTTCCCTGAAGATTTAACGCGCGAAAGAATGAAAGTGCTTGATAGAGAAAGCCCTTTCGATTTGGTGTACAACGACAATGTACGTGATTTCATTGCGCTCTACTCAGTAAGAAGAAGAGATGTAACCGCAAAGGTTTTAGGTCTTTCTCAATTGTATTTCCCTCTGATTGAAGATGCACTTGCGAAATACAATATTCCGCTTGAGTTGAAATATTTGGCTATTGTTGAGTCGGCTTTGAATCCAACTGCCATCTCTAGAGCAGGTGCTGCTGGACTTTGGCAGTTCATGCCTGGAACCGGAAAGATGTATGGCTTGGACATTACGAGTTATCAGGATGAGCGTTTCGACCCGATAAAGGAAACAGAAGCAGCTTGTAAATACTTGCGTTTTTTATACAACACATTCGGCGATTGGAATCTTGCCTTGGCGGCCTATAACAGTGGCCCGGGTAACGTAAACAAAGCTATTCGTCGCGCCAATGGCAAGAAAGATTTTTGGGCCATTAAGCAATTCCTTCCGAAGGAAACACAAGGTTATGTTCCCGCATTTATTGCGGTGAATTACATTATGAACTACTCTACGGAGCATAACATTTTTGCTAAGAAAGCGGCCATGTCGTATTTCGAAACAGATACGATTCATGTTACAGGAAGAGTAGATTTTGAAGTCGTTTCTAAGAGCTTGAATCTTCCACTTGAGGAAATCACCTATTTGAACGGGACATACAAATTGAAGGAGATTCCAGACAATGGGCAGGTCCATTACTTAATGTTACCCGTGGAGAAAATTGGCGACTTCTTGGCTCATGAAAAAGAGATTTATTTAGCCAGTGAGGTGAAAAAGCCAGAACCAGGGCCTGTTGTAGCGGATACCGCATCAACCGAGGGTGGTGCTGGACAAACAACAAAAGTTATTTGGGAAGATCAATGGAAGACCCACAAAGTAAAGAAAGGCGAAACACTGAAAGGCGTTTCAACGAAATACGGAGTCTCCTCTTCTGACATTAAAAAATGGAATAAGCTGAAGTCTTCATCATTGAAAATCGGTCAAAACTTAAAGGTTAAAGTGAAGGTGAAGAAGACCATTACGATTCCTAAAGTAACCGAGCCAGCCGATTCGACTTCAACCAATACACCGAAGGTAATCCCGCCAGCAGAAGCTCCGAAGCCAACGCCTCCGAAGCCTGCTACCCCAGAGTATGTTTATTATACAGTGAAATCAGGCGACAGTCTTTCGGGGATTGCTTCTAAAAACAGAGTGTCTGTTGATTCAATAGTGAAACTAAACAAGGGTTTAACACCGAACAAAATACAAATCGGACAGAAAATTAAAATCAAAAAGAAATGATAAAAGAAGGAGCCACCATAGAGGTGAATTACGAACTTTTCATCGACGATGAAAACGGAGAATTGGTAGAATCTACCCTGGAGCAAGGACCAATGAAATTTACTTTCAAGGTTGATCCAATGATTGAAGGATTTGAAAAAGGATTAGCCGGATTGAATGTTGGCGATGAGTTTCGCATTAGCATTCCTTGTGCAGAAGCATACGGAGATGAGCAGGAAGAATATTATATGGAGTTTCCGAAAAGCGATTTCATGGAAGAAGATGGTGAGTTCGACGAAGATGTGTTTGCAGTGGGGGAAGTCATTCCAATGGAAACTCCAGAAGGACACCAAGTTCAAGGTGTTGTTGAAGAAGTTAAATTGAACACTGTGGTTATTGATTTTAACCATCCGTTAGCTGGAGAGAACTTGTTCTTTAAAGGACATGTGGTTTCAGTATCGTAAGAATATGCAATTCGTTCGCACTTCGGCCAGTAGCATATCGCGGATCTCTGCATTTGCAGGATCAACGTTGGTGTTGCTCATGGTTGGAATATTTTTAGTGTTCTATTTAGTGGCGTTGCAGGTTTCGGATCACATTAGATCTCAATTTACTGTGCAATTGCTATTGAATGAAGAAGCGAGTGAAGAACAAATACTCAGCTTTAAAAAGGAAATTGAGGGAGGCGGAATCGCCTCCCAAGTTTCTTATACATCAAGCGAACAGGCTGAAGCAGAATACAGCAAGGAAATCGGCGAAGACTTTGTCCAAGTGCTCGGCTATAACCCACTCCCAGCATCCATAGATGTTCAAATCAATCCGGAAAAGGCAGATGGCGCAACGGTAGACGCCTTTGTAGAATCGTGTAAGTTGAATCCGATTATTAAGGATGTTGGATACGAGAAAACTCTTCTTCAGTCGGTGAATGAGAACATTTCGAAATGGGGCGCCATCATTGGTGGAATCGTTATTCTGTTTTTGATTATTTCCGCTTTCATTATTATGAATACGGTTGAATTGGCCATCTCTTCTCAACGTCTAATTATTCGAAGCATGCAGTTGGTGGGCGCTACGCCATGGTTTATTAAGCGTCCGTTTTTATGGCAAAGCCTGAAAAACGCCTTGCTTTCTTCTTCCATCGCCTGGCTTTCCATTTCAGTAATATTGTATTTTAATCAGCAATCCTTAGCAGACATTATTCAGATTTTGCTTGACGGGGGTGGGTTTTGGAAATTGGGTGTCTTGCTCATTTCATTAAGTGTAGTTGTTGGTGTTTTTAGCACCTACATAACTGTAAGCCGCTTCGTTCGAGCGAAACTGCATCAAATGTATTAACGCCGTTCCTATAAGGAAGTCGGCCTAAACCAATAGAATAACAACCGAAAACAGAACCTTCGAAATAAACAAAGGGGTAATCGTTATTCTTGTTCAACGTTAACGAAACATGAAGATTTAAGTGAGGTGTTCGAAATTGAGCAAACTTCCTTATTTTCGTTGCCCGAATAAAACAACAGAAAATTAATTAACACAGACATGAGCACAAAAGAAAGTCCTACAGTTAAGCAAGAAAATGGCTTTAACTTCAGTTCAATTTTTCCTTACATCGCAATTCCAATTGCATTGTTAACCGGATGGGCATTATACACCTTTGTATTGGGTGATGCTGCAAACTTCGAAGGCGGAGACGCAATTAAGGGTCATCCATTAAACGTATTAGGTACTGTTCACAAGGGGGGATTCATTGTACCTATTCTTATCGCGGTTAACTTGATTGTAATTATCTTCTTCTTTGAGCGCTTCATTAGCTTAATGACGGCTAAAGGAAAAGGAAGTATTTCTGCTTTCGTTCAAAACGTTCGTAAAATGCTTGCCAACGGAGATGTTAATGGCGCTTTGGCGGCTTGTGATGCGCAAAGAGGTTCTGTTGCAGCTGTTTTGCGCGCAGGTCTTTTGAAATACCGCGACATGTCAGAGAATACAGAGTTAGATAAGGAAGCGAAAGTAACAGCTATTAAGCAAGAGCTAGAAGAAGCTACAGCTTTAGAGTTGCCGATGTTGTCGAAGAACTTGGTTATATTATCTACTTGTGGATCATTAGGAGTACTTGTTGGACTTTTAGGAACTGTAAAAGGTATGATTTCTTCGTTCGAAGCAATGGCAACTGCTGGTGCTCCAGACGCAACTGCACTTTCTTTGGGTATCTCTGAGGCCTTGATCAACACCTTCTTGGGTATCATGGCATCTGCGATTGCAATTATCCTTTACAACTTCTTCAATACACGTATTGATAGCATGACATTCGCAATGGATGAGGCTAACTTCACAGTTACTCAAACATTCGCGTCGAAGCACTAATTCAAGTTTTTACTTAATTATAAATATTTAAGAATATGCCGAAACTCAAGATGCCCAAAAGCGCTCCTAGCTTGGATATGACGCCTATGGTTGACCTTGGTTTCTTGTTGGTAACGTTCTTTATTCTCACCGCGAAGTTCCGTCCGAACGAGCCGGTAATTGTAGACGTTCCTGCCGCAACATCTGAATTGTTGTTGCCAGAGAAAGTGATGCAAATTACGGTTGATGACAAGGGAAGAGTTTTCTTTGACCTTGCTGGAAAGGAGATTCGCAGAGAAATGTTATCTCGAATGGTTCAGAGACATCCGGAATTAAAACTTACCGAAGACGAAGCGCGAAAATTCGCTATACTCGGTATGTGTGGAATGCCACTGAACAACCTGAGTCAGTACCTAGGTTCTGATGAAAAAACAAGAGCAGCACTTGACGCACAAACCCCTGGTATCCCTACCGATTCTATCAATGGAGAATTGGGAGATTGGATTCAGAGTGGTTACGAAGCCTTTATGGCCGATGCCGAAAAACACGGTTTAGAACCGAAAGACATCAAAGGCGATAAAGCGTTACGATACGCAATAAAAGCAGACGGAACAACGGACTACGAAAAGGTAGAGCAAGTTATTGACGTGTTCCGCGAAAAGAATATTTTCCAATTTAACATGGTGACTACTTTGGAGTCTGGCTCCAAATAATGCAACCGTATAGAACAAACATGTTATGGCAGAAATAATAGAAGGTGGTGGAGGCCACGAAAAAGGCGGTAAAAAGAGACCCAAGAAGAACCCGGTGCGCATGGACATGACGCCTATGGTTGACTTGGCGTTCCTTCTTTTGACCTTCTTCATCTTGGCAACCTCACTGAGCAAACCAAAGACACTAGAGATTGTCTATCCGAAAGATGTGGAAAATCCAGAGGATCAAACAAAATTGGATGACGATTTAGCTACGACAATTATTGTGGGTGAAACCGATGATCAAATTTTCTACTATCATGGAAAATTTAGAAAGGACACCACGAAATTAGAGACATCAGATTTTTCTAAAGACGGATTACGTGTTATGCTGCTTGAGAGAAACAAAAGAGTTGTCGAGCAGGTAAACAGTTTGAAAGATCAACAAAGGGAAGAGTTGAGAAAGAGTAATCCGCGCGAAGATGATGAAAAAATAAATCTCCGTTTCAAGGAGCTTATTGCAGACGCTTCGAACGATTCTCTTGCTCCATTCGTTATTGTGAAAACAATGCCTACAACGAAATGGAAGAACGTTGTAAATGCGATTGATGAATTGAACATTACTAACGTGAAGAAGCGCGCTATTATGGATATGGAAGCGCGTGAAGC
>CAMDFE010000025.1 GCA_945897395.1 Chryseobacterium gleum
GCCACGGAGATGACCCCGTTGATTTTGCAAGCGTCAATGCTGAAGGTTCAGACGTTAGCCCAGCAACGAACTGGCGCGGAACCATGATGGCCAACTCAGCGAAAGACCCGTTTTGGAAGGCAAAGGTGAATCATGAAATTTTAGTGAACCCAGCACACGCGCAAGAACTGTTAAACAAATGCACCTCTTGCCATGCACCCGTGGGACGATTCACAAACCTCTTGCAAGAAAATAATCCTAACTATACTCTCGAAGAACTAGCTTTAGATTCTCTTGCTCGCGATGGCGTGAATTGTGGCGCTTGTCACCAACAAAAAATGGACGGTCCTCAAGGAGTTGGAAAACACTTCAGTGGAGAACTGTTCTTCCACAAAGACACCATCTACGGCCCATACATTACCGAGGAACAAACGGTTCCCATTTTCGAAGCCATGATGCAGAGTTTTGTTGGGTATCGTCCACTTGGACACGCGAAAGTGCGTGAATCTGAGATGTGCGCAGGTTGTCACTCTCTTTCAACGCATACTGCAGATATTGAAGGTAACTATACTGGTAACGATTTCATTGAACAGGCCACCTATCACGAATGGTTGAATTCTTCTTACAACGACACTCCTGGATTTCAACAAGAATGTCAAGGTTGTCACATGCCTGATGTGGGCGAAGGTGTTGTCATTGCATCAGGATACCTCTTCCTTCCGCAACGTCAACCTTATGGACAACACTGGCTCGTTGGCGGAAATACCTTCATGTTGAACTTGATGAAAAACAATGCTTCTACCTTGGGCGTAACTGCGACCGAAGAACATTTCAATACTGTCATTGAACGCAGCACTTATCAGATCGAACAAGAAACAGCCACGGTAGTGCTTACGGAAACGGGTATTGAAAATGATACGGCAAAATACAATTTGAAATTAACGAATCTTGCTGGACATAAATTCCCGAGCGGATATCCTTCAAGAAGAGCTTATGTCGAAATTATTGCGGTAGACGATGCTGGCAATGAAGTTTTCCATTCAGGAAAAATGGATAACCAATACCGCATTGTTGGAGAAGACGACACGTGGGAACCTCACTACGACATTATCACCGCGGAAGACCAAATTCAGATTTATGAAATGGTTATGGGTGATGTGAACGGAAACAGAACGCAGGTGTTAGAGCGTGCAGACATCATGATCAAAGACAACCGCTTGACACCACACGGATTTTCTGTCAATCACTCTGCCTACGACACAACCAAGATTGTTGGTGACGCATTGTATGACCCGAACTTCAATCATTTCCCTAACGGAAATGAAGGAAGTGGCACAGATGAAATTCGCGTGCATATTCCGTTAAACGGATTCTCAGGAAACCTTCACGTTACCGCTCGATTGATGTACCAGACGGTTCCTCCGCGTTACCTCGATGAAATGTTTGCCTTCGACAACGAAAGCATCAACTCATTCCGCAGCATGTACGATGCTGAAGGCGCAGACGCTATTCAAGTGGGCGCGCAGACACTCATGAGCACAATCATTGGTGTTGAAGAAATTCGAATCCCTACTTTCTTATTGTTCCCTAACCCAACTACAGACGGATGGGTAAACCTATCGGCTAACGGCACTGTCGTTGATGAAATAGCCATCTATACTTTGGATGGAAGATTTATCGAGCGCAGAAAAATCGGAAGCGTTGTTGCACGCATTCAATTGCCAGAGACGCGAGGAACTTACTTCATTGAAATAAATTCTTCTCGCGGTAAAACACTTGAACGCGTTATTCGCAGATGAGCCTGAGCATTCGTCCGGTTAAAATTTCCGATGCAGACTTTTGCCTAAGTCTCTACTCGAAACATGTCGTTGCCTCCGCGGTTTCATTTGAATTGGAAGCACCTTCGTTAGAAGAATTTTCAAACCGAATTGATTCCATTTCAAAGCGTTTTCCATATTTGATTGCAGAAGAAAATGGAACACTTCTAGGATATACATACGCCTCGGCCTATCGCGATCGCTTAGCCTACCAATGGAATGTAGAAGTTTCAATTTATGTTGAAAATCAAAACAAAAAATCTGGCGTCGCTACGAAGCTATACACCGAATTGTTTTCGGAACTAAAACGCATTCACATTTGCAAAGCTTTCGCTGTGATTGCCCTTCCGAACGAAGCCAGTGTTGGATTTCACCACAAGATGGGATTTGAAAAATTTGCTACTTACAAAAATGTTGGATTCAAATTGAATGAATGGCACGACGTTCTATGGATGGAAAAGATGATTCAGTTTCCTGCAACTCCTTCCACTCCCCTGTATTGGAATTACGGTTTACGTTGAAACAAATAAACATGCTCACGCTGTTCTACTAGCTGCCATGTGCTGTCTACTTGAACGGATTGAATAAACTCATTGGTTTGCTCATAAGTGAACGGGTAGGTGGCTTCTGTTGAACTAATGAGCATGTACTCTGCGTCTTTCAACAACGGGAAAGCATAGCACTTATCGCGATAAGCCAATTGCCCTACATAAGCTGAATTGGCCATAACTGAAGCATCCGCAGGAATTCTATCCATTAATATTTTCACTCCAGTCAAATCATAAAGCGGTGTAAAGTGAGGCTTTTGCCAAAAAATAAAAGGAGCGCGCCTATTCGATTCACATTCCATTTCCATCTTGAAACAACCTCCAAGAGTGCGATCAAAACCACTGGAGCAAATTCAATGGAATATTGATAAGAACAACCCCATGTGGTTGGCTGATTCGTTAATTCCTTTTGAATAATGATTGGAATTATCATAACGAAATACCACGGTCTAACAAAAAGCGCCCAACCTCCACTGACAAACAACACCAAATAGAAAAAGACTTTCTCGTTGTTGTAGATATCATTTTCAGGCATGTGATTCACAAAAAGCAAGCGAATGAATTCAAGCGGATGCAAAATGATAAACTTTATGGCCGCAGTCATGTCGCCACCCAAAACGGGATACTTCCCAAAATGCACAAAGTCATCTTCTCCAGCAATGGCAGGCATTACCCACTTCACCATAAATAAGAAATACAACAGACTGAACGCTGCAAAAAATAAAATATACTTGCGACTTTCCTTCCACTTAAAATATTTCCAAAACAATCCGAGTGAAACAAAGAACAAAAACAGCGAAACATTTTCCTTCCCTAAACACATAAATACGAGCAGCGCGAAAGCTTTTCCCCAAGCCTTTCGATTAACTGTAAGAAAGAAAAACGGAATCGCCATGGCAGAGATTACATTGCTGTGATAGTCGTACGCCAATGCCGCCAGTGTTCCGAAAAACATATAGAAAATGGTCATTCCCCAAATCCGAAACGGACGAGACTCTTCATTTTCATTCAATAAAAAATACACCCCGAAACCTCCGGCAATTACTGCAACACATTGAACAACCAAAAGCGTGTAAGATTTGAATATCCACGAAAGTGGTGAAAACAACATGAGGTACAAATCGAAATGATCGGCCAACAAATTTTTATTTTCAGGAAGGAAAAGCGACGTGTCTGCGAATCGAAAATGCGCGTAGTCATACAATGCGTTCGTATACAAGCCCAAGTCTAACGCGTAGGTTAGAAATAAAATATGATTGGTGAATGATACAATTCCGAATAAAACGAATGCAAGAGCGGCTGTTATCCAAGCCGCAGAATGCGCTCGAAAAGAAAGAATAATATGATTCATGAATGCGAACTTAATACTTTCCACATAAATCTATGTAAGCCAATGATTGGAATTTCGTACTCCTCTTCGAACTCTTCAAATTGAAGTCTTCGATAAAAATTCAAGGCGGCTACGCGAGCATCGCACCAAACTACTTCAACACCTAATTCTCTCAAATGATTTACTCCCGCTTCAACAATAGCATCTCCAAACCCTTGCCCTCTGTAAGCTTCCCGAACCGCCATAGCGCGCAAGCGGTATTGTTTTTCTTGCAACGCACCTTGTGAAACACCTTTCGAAGAATCTTGCTTCAGCTTATCCGTGTTCTCTTTTTGAAATGTGACCGTTGCAACGGCAAGTCCATCTATTTGAACTCCGAAATGAAACGTTGTTGAAAGTCGATCGGTTTCCAAAATACAATTCTCAAACGTCTTATGCGGCCACAACACTTCATTCCGCAATTGCTGAATTTCTTCGGGATGAAGTATTTGTGCTTGACCGTTATTCGCTAGCATTTTGATCTACATCTTCGTAATACATGAAATCGTCGAGCATGCGTCGATCCTTCTTTGTAGGTCTGCCCACTCCGAAATAGGGCGTTGCTTTCATTTGAAGCTGAATGCGATCCAACTTCGCTAACTCGTCCGGTTCGGTAACGTCTTTCGTAACGGTGGGAACCAACTTTGCACCGAGTCTGCTTTTCGGAAAATCAACGACTTCAAATTGAAAATGAATGGGGCCTTTGCGAACGCGAACAACGTCTTTCAACTTTAACTCACGAGAAGCCTTCACAAATTCTCCGTTCACCCAAACTTTTTCTGCTTTACATGCAGCAGTTGAAATGGAGCGTGTTTTAAAAACACGAATACACCACAGGTATTTATCTACACGCATGAATTAATCGATTACCAATTTGAAACGTTCCCACAGGGTCTTAACAGCTGGATTCTTTTCCATCATCTTTTCGAAACGCGCTCGGTCGGTTACAATCTCACGAGCAACTGAATTATTTTGTACAATTTCCAATTTCAACTTCAATCCAACGATACCCTTCTTGCGCAAGAAACCCATTAAAGGAGAACGCTCTTCGTTGAAATAATCCGATTGAGTGGTTCCAGGAAAAATAACATGCAGTTCGTTTTCAGGAAGAACAACAAGCTTTGTAACCTTCAACGCCGAAGCCGCTTGTGAATTAAAATCCATTAGTTCTTCCGCATAACCCATCCAAGCCAATTGAATTTCTTCTTCGGTGTATATGCGTTCGGCCTTCAACTCTTCTTCCGGCTCGTCGGGCTCTGTTTCAATTTGAATTTGCGGGTTGTATCGAATGGAAATATTATCGGGAGACAATCCAGCTAATTTTCGTTTTTCCGGATCTAACGTAGTTTTATTTGGAAGCGGTTTATCATTATTGAAACCAACAACAGTAGAATCGTCATTTTCAACAACGAGTTCGTTGTCAGCTTTTTTTTCAGCTGCCTGAGATGGAGATGGGTTGGAAGATCTTGCTTGAGGTGCGCCGATGAACTTTTCAGCTCCGCGAAACGCTAGGATCTTCACTTTTTTTTTTCACCCTCGCGCAAATTCTGCGGAACGCTGCACAATTTCATGAGCAAGAGCTCAACCAACAAACGCGGATGACGCGAAGACTTGTAGTGATAATCGGTGTCGTTCACCAAATCAATTCCTTGTATTAAAAAACTCAAATCGCTAGCAGCCGCTTGGTCTTTGTATTTCGCAGCAACGCCTTCACTCACTTCCATTAACGAAAGCGTTTGAGCATCGCGACAAACCAAAAGGTTTCTGAAATGTGCTCCTAACCCGGTTACAAAATGATGGATATCAAATCCCTTTTCAACCACTTCATTCAAGACCATTAAGGCACTTGGAATATCTTCTTTAAAAAACAAATCGGTTAGTTTGAAGTAATACTCGTAGTCGAGCACATTCAAATTTTGAATAACCAAATCGTAGGTTAATTTCCTTCCACAAAATGCTACTACCTGATCAAAGATCGACAACGCGTCGCGCATGGCTCCGTCTGCCTTGATTGCAATGATGTGCAACGCATCTTCTTCCGCCTCTATTCCTTCTTGCTTACAAATGTGTTGCAAGTGTTCGGTCATGTCTTTCACTTTGATTCGATTGAAATCAAAGATTTGACAACGACTTAAAATAGTTGGGATAATCTTATGCTTCTCTGTTGTAGCTAGGATGAAAATCGCGTGCGGTGGTGGTTCTTCCAACGTTTTTAAAAACGCGTTGAATGCTGCTGCAGACAGCATATGAACCTCATCTATTACATACACCTTGTACTTCCCTACTTGTGGCGGAATACGGACGGTATCTACAATAGCTCGTATGTCTTCTACCCCATTGTTTGAGGCAGCATCTAATTCAAAAATGGTGAAAGCCAAATCTTCCGGTGTGGCATCTAACATGTTGTTAATGGCCTTCGCAAAGATTCGCGCACAAGATGTTTTGCCTACTCCGCGAGATCCGGTAAAGAGATATGCCTGTGCAATCTGATTGGTTTCAATGGCGTTGCGCAAAGTGGTGGTGATGGACTTTTGTCCAACCACTGAATCCCAGTTGTCTGGGCGATACTTCCTTGCTGAAACGATGAAATTTTCTGCCATTCTGTTACAAAGATGAAGAAAAAATCGTGGTTCATCGAATTCAAATATTCACAACCTATTCACATCTTGAACTAACTTACTGAAATAGCCTATTTTTAGCCCATGAGATTGATTAACCCATTCATGAAATTGCTGAGTATTCTAATATTTGCTCTGACTTTGACAACGATTCAGGCGCAGAATTTCCAGTTGCAGCTTAATCCGAACACCCACAACATTGGCGACGGCACGGCAAGCGTAGTTAGCCAAGACAGCATTGTATCTGCACATTGGTCTAATCTTCAGAGTATCGATTCTATTTCGACAGACGGGTTGAAAGAAGGCATTAACTATACCGTGCAGGTGTCTTTTGCTAACGGGAATAAGCAAGAACAATCATTTGTTATTCCCGCAGTTTCAAGCGAAGAAAAAATGAATTCTTTTTTCGTGCCTATTGTGGATGCATTTGGAGTAGTCCTTTTCTTCGATCCTTTTGCAGCCTTTAATTTATATGATCAGCATTTATACGACAACAATGGAAATCAAATTAAACATCCGAATGGAGATCCGGTAAAATCTGAAATATGGTTAGTGGTGGTATTGTTAATTGGAAGTGCAGTATACTTCACCTTCTACTTCCGATTTATAAATGTGCGTGCATTCGGACACGCTTGGAAAATCACTTTTGGACAATTCACTAAGAAGACGGATGAAGGAGAGGTAACACCCTTCCAGGCCTTATCTGCTGCGTTAAGTGGAACATTGGGATTAGGAAACATCTCGTTGGTAGCGGTGGCCATTGCGGTTGGCGGACCGGGAGCAACATTCTGGATTATTGTTGCTGGGCTATTTGGAATGACTACCAAATTTGTTGAATGTACACTTGGCGTTAAGTATCGTAAAATTTCCCCCTCAGGAGAAGTGAGCGGCGGACCTATGTATTACCTCAGTGCTGGATTAGCTAAAAGAGGATGGCAGCGCAGTGGAAAAGTTCTCGCAGTCATTTTTTCAATCATGTGTGTTGGCGGAACGCTCGGCGGAGGAAACATGGTGCAAGCGAATCAGGCGTTTGATATGGTGAAAACCACTATTCCTGGTTCTGAAGAATACGCATTGTGGATTGGCGTAGCGTTCGCGATCTCAGTAGGATTTGTTATTGTAGGTGGAATAAAAAGCATTGCTCGTGTTACGGATAAAATGATACCAGCCTTGGTTGTGGTGTATTGCGGATTTGCAATGGTGATTATTGGAATGAACATTTCGCACATTGGCGAAGCCGCTTCGTTAATATTTAACGGCGCGTTTTCTCCAGATGGAATGAAAGGCGGATTCATTGGCGTTATGATGATGGGCTTTCGCAGAGCGGCGTTCAGCAACGAAGCTGGAATTGGATCTGCGAGTATTGCTCACTCCACTTCGAAAACAAACAAGCCTGTAACGGAAGGAATGGTTTCGTTGTTGGAACCGTTCATTGACACTGTAGTCGTTTGCACCATGACCGCGTTGGTATTGGTGTTCACCGGATTCGCAACAGACCCTCAAGGCTTAAACGGAAGTGCATTGACAGCAGCCGCGTTTCGCTCTGTCTTCCCTTGGACCGATTGGATTCTGTTGATTTGCATTGTCCTCTTCGCATACGCAACCATGATCTCTTGGTCTTATTACGGAATGAAAAGTTGGGCCTATTTGTTCGGCGACAAATGGTGGATCAAGCAATCGTTCAACCTCTTATTCTTGTTCTGCACCGTTCTCGGAACGGTCAGCAGTTTCGGCGCAGTCGTAGACTTTTCCGACATGATGATCTTAGGCATGGCCTTCCCGAACCTCATTGGATTGTGGGTGTTGAAGGATGAGGTGAAGAGGGAACTTCAGAAGTATTGGATGGAACGCAAGCAAGCTTGAGGGCAACTTCGTTGCGAGGGCAAGCGGCGTTGCGAAGGTCCTACGGACGAGGGCAAATGGCGTTGCGAGGGCAAATGGCGTTGCGAAGGTCCTACGGACGAGGGCAACTGACGTTGCGAGGGTCTTCGACGATTATAAATTGTAATTACTTCGCTCTTTTTTGAGCCTCGAGTTTTTTCCTCATTGCTGTCGTTATAGCATATAGGGCTGAACTAATACCGTTTATTTCTTTATGCAATTCACAGTATTCCTCTTCAGAAATGTACTCCGTTTCTTTTAGTAAAGTCAGCCAAGAATGGGTCTCACGAGATTCTTTGAAAGCAATGAAAACTTTATGTGTGTAGTCTTTTAAAGACTCAGAACTTCTGGCTTCATGCAGATTCGCATTTATTGAAGTTGCACTTCTTATGAGTTGATTCGACAGATTAAACTCTTTGTTTGTTTTTTGCAATCTCATTCCCAACTTGACAATTGCGACTGCGAATTCTTTTGATTTTGTGTGTACAGGTAACATCTTTTTAAATTTTCGACAAAGATGTTTTAAGCATTTGAACTTCTTTACAAATACCTATTCCCATAACTATTTGACTGAACGTCTACATTCAAGTAAAACCAATGCATTCAGCCAATTTTCCAAACGAATAACCAAAAACGCAACGCTAGTTGCCCTCGTGATTTATCACCCTCGTCGAAGACCCTCGCAAAGCATTTTGCCCTCGTCGAAGACCCTCGTGATTCATCACCTTCGTCGAAGACCCTCGCAACGCCAGTTGCCCTCGAACTTTCAAGTTCAATACCCCTCTTCAAAGTACCTCCTCACCCCTCTCTTTCCTTCATTCAGAAACAACTCCTTCTGCTCTAGCGAAAGCTTCTTCACCTTTGGGCCAATGCCCGCATCTGAAATACTAATGGTTCGCTCCCAGTCGAGTTCAGTGAGCATGAAACGATTGAGGTTTTCCTTCATGATATAATACACACTTCCAACCAAATCTTTCGTGCCGTGAATGGGATAATATGGATCTGTTTTCGTCTTGGTGCGATCTACGGTTATCTGATATTCACTGTCTATGCGGAAACCCAGCGTGAGCATGGGATCTTGCACATAAGGTGCTTGATCAAAAACCCAAATCGGATAATTGGAAAGGAAGCCGCCGTCTAAACACACGTGATCGCTGTCGGCATAATGACGAACATCTACGCGCTTTCCCTCGTCGTTCATAACAAAAGGTTCGTAGTACAAAGGCACCGCCATGCTTGCGCGCACGCCGTCTACAATGCGCATATTCGGATAACGATAATAATCGAAATACTCTGCCTTCTGATGATTCATGCAGGTTGCCGTAACCACCAATTCGCGATAAGTAGAATCTTTATCGGCGAGTTTTTTCAGGTCCATAAATGTGATGTCCTTGTTCCCTGTTTTAGCAGCAACCAATTCTTCCATCCATCTTAAAAAACGCTCACCGCGATAATATCCCATGCGCTTGCGAAGTCGATGCAGTCCGCCAATAAAGAATCCACCACCGTCATTCAATTTAGCGAAATTCATTTCGCCAATGATTACTGAAATTTCCGTTGGTGTATATCCCACTGCAAATAAACATGACGTAATAGCGCCCGAAGACGCTCCTGCAACGCGACGAATATCTTTCAAGTAACCGCGCGTATCCATTTCCATAAGCGCTCCGCAATAAGCTACTCCGCGAATTCCGCCACCTTCAAACACGAGGTTTTCAAAATGTGCATGACCGAGTCTATATTGACGTTCCATCTGCGCCATAACGTGGGGTGGTTCGGCTTGTGCAATTAAAAATTTCGAACTAAAAAAAAGCGCGAATAATATAAAGAGGTGTTTACTTTGAAGCATAATTCAAAATTACATAGAATGTCAAATATTCATTTGGAAATAATAGCGACAAATCCCGAGTCGTGTTTAATTGCAAACGAGAACGGAGCAACGCGATTGGAAGTATGTTCAGCGTTGCAAGTCGGTGGATTAACACCTGCATTGTCATTGATAGAATACGCTGTTGAATACACCGCATGCGATGTTGCAGCGCTTATTCGAGTGCGAGAAGGGTCGTTTGTATATTCCGATGAAGAGATAAAAAGTATGTGCAACGATATTCGTCGTTCGAAAGATAAAGGAATTAAAGCAGTGGTTGTTGGCGCGCTGAATGCAGACGGAACCATCGACTTCAAGGCGTTGGAGCGATTTGTAAAGGCTGCAAACGGCATAGACGTAGCTTTTCAACGCGCATTCGACGTTTGCACCAATGGCGATGAAGCCATTGCGCAATTGGAAAGTGTCGGTTGCAAACGTTTGCTTTCTTCAGGAAAAAAAATGACTTGTGTGGAAGGTATTGAAAACTTGAAACGATACGCTTCGTTGACGAAAAACATGGAAATTATGCCCGGTTCTGGACTTCGCAGTTCGAATATTGCTCAGGTGTATGACGAATGTTTTTCAAGTTATCACACCAGTGCCTCAGAAATGGTTCATGCAGGAGAGTTGGGCGTTATGCCGAAGGAATATATTCGTGCGAGTGCAAATGAAGTGCGTGCAATTGCAGAGTTTCTAGTAAATTCGCGGCATGGCAGTGGAGATAAAAAATAGAAAAGCGCTCTTTCAATATTTCATTTTGGAAGAGTTCACTGCTGGTATTGTTTTAACTGGAAGTGAGATTAAGAGCATTCGCGCGGGCAAAGCGAACATTGCAGAAGCCTATTGTAAATTGAATGGAAACTCTCTGATTATTCTGAACATGAACATTGCGCATTACGGCAATGCTGGATACGCGCAACATGAAGAACGACGTGTGAAGACGCTCCTTATTCAACAAACAGAAATTGATCGCTTGAAGCGAAAGCTGAAAGACACAGGTGTAACAATTATACCTATGCGCTTATTCATTTCAGAAAAAGGTTGGGCCAAATTAGACATCGCCTTAGCAAAAGGAAAAAACGTTGGAGATAAACGCGCCGACGTTAAAGACAAAGACCTCAAACGCGAAGCGGATAGAGCTAAATTAAGATAGAGCTATTTCTCTTACGCCGAAGGCCCTCGTGATTTATCACCCTCGTCGAAGACCCTAGCAAAGCCATTTGCCCTCGCCCGAAGGGCTTCAACCCA
>CAMDFE010000026.1 GCA_945897395.1 Chryseobacterium gleum
ACCGAACAATGAATTGAAGCCTGAAAAAGTCTCGAATATCGAAGCGACAATCGAGCGCAAATTCAACAAAAAAACAACCCTTGCTCTAAACGGATACTACATGAATTACACCAACGCTTTAACAACAGGAAAAGCGCAATTCAATGGCCAAGATTCTATTTTTTACGATGGAACATTAAGCCCAGTTTACACCACCGTCAATGCTAACGAAGCGTTTATCTATGGTGGAAACATCTCGTTGAATTCGCAAGTAAGCGATCACTTCAGCATGCAGTCTTCTGTGGTATACACTTACGGCAGAATCAAGACTGACAATGGCGAAACGCCGCTCGATCACATTCCTCCTGTATACGGAAGAACAGGAATCACCGTCCAACAGCAAAAATTCCGCGGTGAGTTTTCGGTGTTATACAACGGTTGGAAACGAATCGCAGATTACCGATTGAATGCCGAAGACAACGAAGCTTATGCGACCTCTGATGGCATGCCCGCTTGGTATACACTGAACGCAAAAGGGAGCTACCAATTGAACGAACAGTTTCAGTTGATGATTGGATTGGAAAACATTCTAGATGTGAACTACCGCGTCTTCGCTTCGAATATTTCCGGAGCAGGACGCAACGTTACATTCACACTTCGCGGTCGCTTCTAACCACTATGTTTATTTTATGTTGAAGTGAAATAGACATCGGAGAAAATCCAACAAACTCTCCGTCCATATCAATAGGCATCGGAACTTCGGTTTCAACGCTTATTTTTTTTGCGGAATAATATTGAATTTTGTGATAAGAAAGCTTCTTACATTTTTTCACTCTCGGCACGAAATACAAATACTCGAAAATATTCAAATCGCCAATGACAATAACCTCTAGACTTCCGTCTGTTAAATCGCTTTCCGGAGAAATGCCCAAGCCAGAACCGAAATACTTCGCGTTAGCAACAACAAAATTCATGGCGCGCGCATCGTACTTCTTTCCGTCTAGATCAAAATGAATGGTTCGCTTTTTAAATCGAATTAAGTTCTTCACGATTAACCACTGGTAGGTCAAGAATGATCCCAACCTTCTTTTGCTTCGCATCATGTCATAAGCGACACACCCTCCCAAACCTAAATCTGTCACGTTCAAAAAAGCGCGCGTCTTTCCGTCCCATTCCATGCAGGGTAAATCAATGGCTTTGAAATTTCCTTCCTCTATATTCGCTTTTAATTTTTCAAAAGAAGTTGGAACATTCACCGTCTTTACAAAATCGTTGCCTGTTCCCGAAGGCCAGATGGCCAGCGGTGTTCGAGGATTTTCAGAATGAAAAATCCCGTTAGCGGCCAGATTCAAACTGCCGTCGCCACCGCAAACCAAAACCACATCGAAAGATTCATTGCAGAGTTCTCTCGCAATTTTTTCAGCGTGCCTGTCGTATTCAGTTACACGAATATGCAGGTCCCAATCGGAAAAGACTTTTTCGATTTGCTGGCGTTGGTCGTGTCTATTGCTTTTCGCACCGTGCAGAATTACGCCTAACCTCATTCAACAACAAGAATTGTCCCTTCCACTGTTTCTTCAACGGCAGTTCCACAATCTGTTTTGTAATGAAATAAATAGAAATACGTTCCTGGAACAACTTCGCTTGGCCTCCAATATTTTTGGGTAGGCGTACTTTCAAACACAATCCCACCCCAACGATTGTATACCGTTAAATCGTATTCAAGAAAAAGCACAGTCAGATCTAAGGTTGGGTCAGAGGCCAATAAAACATGCCAATTATCATTCAAGTTATCTTGTTTCAAAGTAACAATATTCGGTAAAAGCATAGTGCTTAAATCCAAAGCATAAACATCTCCCGCAAAAATTTCTAATGAACCCGAATCAGAACAACCATTATCTAAATTCGTCACCACTAAATTCAACACTCCTGGTTCGGTAGCAATTGGATCAGCAACACTAGTGCTTGTGAGACCCGCGCCTGTCCAAGAATAAGAAACGTTCTGTGCTGGTGAAACTTCGACTCCTAAAATTTCGACTGCCGAGTTTAGACAAGTCAGTGAATCCTGTGAAGGAATTGCCAATTGAATATCTTGATTCGGAACCGTTACTGGAATGGCGCGCAAACAGCCGTTTCCGTCTGTTATCGTTGCTGTATAATTTCCACCTACAACATTGGTAAGATCGAACTGTGTTTGATTTGTTCCGTTAAAATTCAATGTGTAATTACCATCTCCTCCCGTAATATTCGATACAGTTACACTTCCACCGAAACCATTGCATGAAGTTGTTGCAGCAACATCGAAGGCGACAGGATCACTTATTTCAAAAGCGATACTCTCCGTTCCTAAATTCCCACAAGCGTCTTCCACAAAGCCCGTTGTGTTCGTAATGTTCAAGGTGTAGGTTCCTCCAATTAAAACTTGACTCGCCAATTGAATGGTGAAGACATCGGCCATCGTCGGACTGTTGGCCGTTACAGACTGAACGGTGATGGTTCCGCTCGGGCCAGTAACCGTGAAGTCTGTTGGTTGCACAGATGTTCCAACAATAGGCTCGCTAAAAGTAAGTATAACAGTTAAGTTGCTGCAGTCTGTTGTTGCACTAATCGGCACAGGTGGCACTTGATCATACAAAGAAGCTGTTGATTGACCGAAGTTGATGGTATAACCTTCGAGGCTGTTTGACCAATTCATAACAACCAAGGCATAGGTTTGTCCCACAACAACGGGAAGATCGGCATTGAACGGAGGTCCAAAGGTTGTCCCGGGTCCGTTAGAAGTTCCTTGTCCTCCGCTAGCAGAGGAGATTCCAGTAGGACCATTAAATGAAAAATCTCCGTAGCTGTTGCATTCAACCTCAGGTGAAGTTGTTCCCAATCCGGCGCAACCACCTGTTGTAATATTGAACAAGCCCCAATCATAATCATCTACATCGTTCAATGGATCTAAGATGAAACTCAAGTTCCCGTTGGCCTGAACCGTAAAGGTGTACCATACTGAATTCTGCTCAAAACCTTGATTGCACGCTCCTGTTGCTTCAATGAAATTCCCCGCGTTTAGCGACGCTTGAGTCTCTGTATACAAATCACCACACAGAACTATTGCTCCATTGCAATCACTTATTGAAGTCTGTGCAATTCCTTGAACAGCACAAAAGCAAAGAATAACGAAAATAATTTTACGCATGGAACTAAATTAAGGTATGGACAAATATAGCCATTACAATTTTATAAAGTCCCTTTTCACAACTGACCCGATATCTTGAATCTGTAAGACATAAACCCCCGACGCCAATCCCTCAAGATTCAGCTGCTGCTTGGCTGACTGAATGCGTCCTGCTAGCACCAGCTTTCCTTCAGCAGAATAAACGGTGTAATTCGTTTCATTCAAAACCTCATGACCTAAGTTTACATTCAATTTATCTCCAGTTGGAACCGGGAAAATTGAAACTGCATTCAATGAATTTTCATTCACATTTAAAACTGGAATTTCTCCAATGGTGAACACACCCGTCGCTGGCAATTGCAATGTGACTTCATACACGTCACCCACCAAAGTCATCGGATAAACCTGCAAAGTAGTTGATGTATTGAATCCTTCTGATTCACTAACTATGACATTCACTTCATTCAATCCCGTTATTTCTGAAGCTTGAATGCGCAACGTAGAGTTGAATACACTTCCTGTTCGGGTGAATGCGTAGGTTCGTTGAATTCTATTCGAAATAAATGGATAAACTGAATTACTCACATTCATTCCATTCACATCGCTTCCAACTAAAAGATAATTTCCATCTACCATGGTTCCAACAGCGCTTACTTCTAGAACGCCCATCCCTTGAGCTACTTCGTGCTTGTCACCGGAATGTTCCTGTCCTACACCAATGACTTCTTCGGCATAATTTGGATGGAAATAGCGGGATTGCAAGCCTAAATCCATTCCGTATTTCACCGCTAAATAATTATTTACAATGGTGTGATGTGAAAGAAACAGTCTGCGTTTGTACAAGATGTTTTCACCCATTCTTCCTTTTCCAAAACGATCATCGTAATCCCAACCGAAGCGAATATCAATTGGAGTTGTGTTGTCACGCGCTCCAATATTTACGCCTGGAAACGGATACAAATGATCATCGAAAATCGTATAGAACAATTGATGTAGATCGTCTTGCTCATAGATTAATCCGTAGATGTGCGGTGACGTTGCTTCACCAATGTAGAATATCGGAGAGCTCGAATAATTCGATTCCAAATCTAAAACTTCACTGTGGTAGTAATAATCGTTTTTCCAAGGATGAAGAAGATATCCGTTAGAAACACGTGCACTTGCGAACCAACCGTGATCGTTGAACAGAATAGAATCTGTTTCAACTACGCAATAGGCACTTGTACTTCTTCCGCCTAAAACATCATTCATTTGCAAGAAGTCATTGTCGCCATCGAATTGAATTCCTGGACGATTGTACACGCCATTATTTGCAACAAATGTTGGACGTTGATTCACGCTTCCTTGTGCAGCAGAATTGTTGTTTCCACTTTGGTCTTGCCACACATAAACAGGATCTCCATCATTCGCAGAGAGGGCTCCATTCATTAATGCTCCATTGTCTGCACGCATCCAAAAAGCTAGATCATCGCTATCTCCAACTCCGCCAGGACCCTTGCTTCCGAATGCAGCAGGTGCTTGCATGAAGACCAATTTCAATGTGTCACTTGCAGCATTTCCTGTAAAGAAATTATCAATTGTGGTATTGCTAGGAAGGGCTACTCTTACTTGACCAAAACTTGTTGGTGTAACATTAACCACGTAGTTGGAAGGACCACCTGTGAGAGAATTCACCGTTCCATTTTCAATATAAAAATCGGAAATAGTTAAATCGCTAACATCTACGTTTGTCAAATTCCGATAGAAGAAAATCTCTGCATCGAAAGTTCCAATGACCTCACCGGAAGTGCTTGGTGAATTCCATACAGCGCTGGTTGGAAACACATTCGTTTCCGGACTGTACAAATCGCTTTCCCACATGCCTCTTCCATAGGTTGATGCGCGAATTCGTTTCGGTGAATCGTATCCTATCTCCATCTCCGTCACTCGTGCAGCGTATGGAAATCCGGTGGAGAAATTAACCCATTCTGTCATGCTAGCATCCCAATAATAAATTCCTAAATCAGTTCCGATATACAGATTTTCAAGCACCGACGAGGTGTCTGAAACAATGGTATTCACGGCAACGTCTGGCAAATTCGGAGTCATGAGTGTCCACGACGCTCCTCCGTTTAAACTCTTATACACGTTCTTATTGAAGGCGATGTACACGGTTAGTGAATCTGTTTTGTGTGTCTCAATTGCATTCACTGCAACTACTGCATTCGGCAAATAGGTACTCATGTTTTGCCAAACAACAGTATCACCCATAGAGTTATCTGTTCTTCCCATTTTGCGAGAGCCCTTCGAAGCATACAATACATTTCCTTTTGTGTAATGCGCTCGGATTTGATTGCAATCGGTTGTATTCGCACTTAAAAAACTCGTCGATATTTTTTCCCAGGTGATAGAGTCCTTTTCAACATGTTTAATATTCTTCGATCTCCAAATATTTTTCATTCCCACAAACATGGTTGCACTGCTGTCTGGGTGCAAGCAATACGGGGTGCTCCATGCACCTTCTTCCGTAATGCCGTTGGTTCCATCTCCTGCAAACTTCTGATTGATGTAGTTTGTTGAAGTTCTGTACAAATCGCCGTAATAGATGCTTCCGTATCGACGCCCTTCTTCCTCGTAATCATACATACATTCGAATCCGTCTCCACCGCCTGTTCTAGCCCAGCGAGCCCCTTGAAATTCCGCTGTTCCATTGTCTTGAAACCCAGTTAATGCTCTTGCACCATCATGCGGCGATTGCCCCATTCGATAGATTTGTCCGTTAACAATTCCGCTTGAAATATCTTGCCATTCGCTGTTGTTCACATAGCGATAAAGTCCACCATCGTTGCATACGTACAGATCATTATTGTGCGGATTAATTACCATTTCATGTTGATCGACATGCATAAAATTCGAATTAATATCTTGCCATGTCACTCCGCCATCAATACTTTTCTTCACTCGAATTCCACCACAATATATAACATTGGGTATAAGCGCATCACCTGTGAGACACAGGTCGTACCATGCCTGTCCTCCAGAGCTCGATCCGTCTGCAGACCACCCCATAATATTTGGCTCGCTGCTCATTTGCGTGAATGTTAGTCCGGCATCCTCACTTTTAAATGTCCCTGTATACGAATAAGTATTCGTTCTTAAAATATATACCGCATCGGGTTCCGAGGCGTTTACCGCCACACACATGCGCGTTCCGTTCGTCATGCCTGAATTGCTTTGAGCCCATGTCAATCCGAAATCTTCACTTCTATAAAATCTTCCCGCACCAGTGGCGTAGAGTATATTGTGATCCGTTGGGTGTTGCGCTAAATCTTTGTAGGCGAAAGTGTTTATTGAAACTTGAGTCCAAGTAACTCCGCCATCTATTGATCTTCTAATGCCTAAGTCTGTTGCAATAACCACACTGTTTGCTTGGTCGTCGCAAGCAATAATTCCACCCACGGTTCTGGTTGAGATTCCTGCGTTCACAAAGTTCCACGAGTCGCCACCGTCCTCGCTTCGCAACACACCCATTCCTGGTGAGTCACCCGCATCGCGATCTCCTGTTCCAGCATACACAACGTTTGGATTCAGCGGATCAAAAGCTATAGCACTTATCCCAAGCGTTGGCAAATCATCTGTACTTGAAGACCAGGAAGCACCTCCATTTGTCGATTTCCATAGTCCGCCAGCAGGAGTGCCCACGAGCATAATTAGCTCATTGGTTGGATGAAAGGCGATGCATGAAACACGTCCAACACCTTCAATATTTTCCCGAGTAGTTACTCCATCGAGAATGGGACCTAACGGCTCCCAGTTACCGGAGAGAGAGCGCTGTCCTGAGTAATTCTTCAAAACCGTCCACAACTCTATAGTCTCTCTTCCGTTTTGCATTTTGCCATTCTCATCGGCATGGGTTTCCATTAACCATTTGAAACGTTCTAAAGGCTTGTATCCTTGACCGCGCTCAGTTGGGCGTTCCGGCCATGCGGTATTCATTTCTGAAATAAAATCGAAAACAGAAACATCGCTGTGCATTAAGTCTGTCCACATAGGATGATCCTGCGCTACGGTGCTTAATGAAATTAAACTCACAACGACTAGAGAAAATATACGATTTATCATAGTTACAAGAATACGTCACAAATAAATTCACAACATAAAAAAAAGGGCTCAAAATGAGCCCTTCCTTTAACAATACTTGAATTAGTGCTTTGCCAAATAATCAGCAACACCTTCGTGATTTGCTTTCATACCTTCACTTCCCTTCGACCAGTTTGCTGGACAAACTTCTCCGTTCTCTTCGAAAAACTGAAGAGCATCTACCATGCGCAGGGCCTCTTCTACATTTCTTCCCAACGGAAAATTGTTGATTAACTGATGCATTACAACACCGTTCTTGTCAATTAAGAACAATCCGCGGTATGCTATCATAGGTCCGTTAGCCACCAAGTTTCCATCTTCGTCGTAATCATACTCTCCAGCTAATACACCGTAATTATCTGCAATGGTTTTAGAAACATCGGCAACAATTGGATATGTAATTCCTTTGATACCACCTGCGTTCTTTTCCATTTGCAACCAGCCCCAGTGGCTCTCTTCTGTATCTGTAGAGCATGCTACAACAGCGCAATTGCGTGATTCAAATTCAGCTAATTTCTCTTGAAATGCGTGCAATTCAGTTGGACAAACGAATGTGAAATCTTTTGGGTAGAAGAAAAACACAACGTGTTTCTTTCCGACGAACTGATCCAATGAAAAATCACTCACCACGGTTCCTCCGTTAGTGATAGCTCCTGCCTTAAATGAAGGCGCTTTTTTTCCGACTAGTGATGACATAAAATTATATTTTTTGCAAATCTAACAGCATTGAACGAGTTATGTTCAATTCTACATTAATTAATCTCTAACTTTCGATAAGCACGGGCAAGAGCTATCCATGAAGCAACAAAAAACAGCCCGCCAATTGGCGTTATAGGTCCTGCTATTTTCTCAACCACTTCATTCAAATAAGCAGAAAAAGCCAAGAGATATAACGAACCTGAAAAACAAATTATCCCAGCTAAAAATAAAATTGTGACCCGCCTCAAACTAACTGAATCTTTGAGTAGCAATGCACTGAACAAGATTCCAAAAGAATGAATGACTTGATAGTACACCCCTTTATTGAAGATCTCAATACTGTGCTCATCCAAAATATTTTTCAACCCGTGCGCAGCAAATGCTCCTAAAACAATCGCCAATGACATTAATAGAGCGCCTAGAGTAATCGAGTTCTTCATTTTTCGTATATTTAAAGAAGGAATTAAAAATCTCGTGGCGAAATTGCGATGTATTTTTACATTTCCAACTAAAATAAAGGCCATAAGAAAACTAATTTCCATATTCATTCTAACGATTTGCCTTGGGACACTTCACGCCCAAAAGCCGATTGACGAAAAAACATTAGCCGCCGAGGCGAATGTGTTTTTTGAGGAAGGAAATTACGTGCAAGCCTACGCCGTGTATTCGCAATTGGTGTCGCTATACGGAAGCAATCCCTTGTATGCCTTCCGTTTTGGTGCCGCGGGCATTTATGCCACGACAGATCGCGACAATTCTATTTTCTTCATGAAAGACGGGGTTCGAAGAGGCTATACCGAACCTGAAACTCATTATTACTTGGCGCGAGCTTACCACTTAAGCTACAATTTCAAAGAAGCCTTGGTTGAATATGAGAAATTCCAAACCTCGGCAGAAAAAAAACAACTCGCCAAATCTGATTGCAAAGCACAAAAGCTCTCTGCAGAGTCTGGATTGAACCTTATGAACAGCATTAAGGATGTTCAAGTACTTGAAAAAACAGAGGCGGAAAAATCGAGTTTTTACCGATACATGAACATTGACGCCTCGATCGGTAAAATTATCTCTACACCGAACGAATTGCTTTCGAAACTGGATTTAAAGTCGAAAGAAGAACATGTTTTCTTCCTTCCATCTAACGGAAAGAAAATTTTCTTTTCGAGCAAAGGAAAAGACGGCTTAACAGGGAAAGATATCTACATGACCTCACGTTTGAACGGAGCGTTCACTTCACCCGTTAAGTTGAAAGGCACAGTTAATACTGAGTTCGATGAGGACTTCGCATTTATGCATCCAAACGGAAGCACACTCTATTTTGCTTCGAAGGGACATGGAAGTATGGGAGGTTACGATATTTTCCGATGTGATTGGGATACAAGCATCAATGATTTTGGTCCGGCCATTAACATGGACTTCGCTATTAATACTCCCGACGACGATTTATTCTTCATCACCGACTCTCTAAACACGACAGCTTATTTCGCAAGTAGCCGTTTAACTTCTCCAGACAAACTCTACGTCTATCGCGTTTTCGTAAATGGAATACCCATGAACATCACCTACCTCAAAGGTGAGTTCATTTCTCGAGTTGATGTTAATCAAACGGAAGCAAAGATTCAGGTGTTCGATGATTTAACGAATCGAAAAATCATGGACACGCAAGCCCGCGAGTCGAATGGACAGTACCTACTTTTCATTCCGACAGCAGGAAACTACACATACAAGATTCAACCTCCGGGAAGTCCTCAAGTGCACGAAGTACTCGTCAAAATTCCGCCGTCCGAAGGTTCTCGGGTGTTCCGTCAGGAAATCGTTTACACCAAATTAGACGGTCGTGAGAAAGTGGAAGTGAAGAATTATTGGAACGACCCGTTGAATGACAATGTAGAAGATCTTCAGCGTCAGATGCTTTTGGCTAAATCGCAACTCGACGTGAATGCAACTGCGGAT
This sequence comes from Chryseobacterium gleum, assembly GCA_945897395.1. Lineage (GTDB taxonomy): Bacteria > Bacteroidota > Bacteroidia > Flavobacteriales_D > Sanyastnellaceae > CAIZGX01. The sequence continues at coordinate 9,914 of CAMDFE010000026.1, forward strand.
CAAGCCAATGCTATTGCTTACAATACCAGTAATTCGAATTCAACGGGAACTAACACCACTGAAATTACTCCAGTTACACAGCGCATTGAAATAGACACGGTGCTTTCCTCTCAAGAAAAAACCATTGCAGCGTTAAAACGAGAAATTGCACTCGCCGAACAAATTTCTAAATCGCTTCTTCAATATGTGCAACAAACGCTTTCCGAAACAGATGAAGCGTATGAAGAATTTCAAAATGTTCGTTTTGAAAAACCGGAATCATTAGCTGATAGCGCGAGGCTCGTAGACGTTCAAAATAAAATGACAGAAACGCAAAACCGCAGCGTTGCTGCTATTGCGGCTTACGACATTTCAAAAAATAGAGAAAAAGAGCTGAATGAAAAACTGAACAATGTCCAAAATATTAATTCGGAAATCAAAAAATCACTCGCCGAAAAAGACTCTCCCATGGCCGCATACTTAGTCAATGACTATGTCGCTAAAAACCCGAAAAGTGAACAAGGAGTTGCTACTGAAACAGAAATATCGTGGAAATCGCAAGATGCTAAAGTCAAAGTAAATAATTTAAAAGCTCAGCGCGACGACACGCAATTAAGGATTAATACCAAGTCGAAAGAAATTGAAGACATTGAAGATAAATCAAATGAATTGATCAAACAAATGTCTGCCGCTAAAAAGAAAAAAGACATTGAGCGCTTGGGTAATGAACTCGGTGCGCTTGAAACTGAATACAACGCAGTTCAAGAAGAAATTGAGGCTGAAAAGGAAAATCTTCGTGTCCGAGAACTCGCTCTTGCAGAATCTGCAACATTATTGAAACTGCTTCAAGACCTTGAGAACGAAAAGCAACCTCAAGTAAAACCGGAATTCAAAAACTTAACCAACACTGTAAATGTAGAGTCGTTGAGAACTGAAGTTAACGAATCGAAAAACCGTGTCTCTACCGCCTTAGAAAATTCACATTACGAGAATCCAACTTACAACAACGCTAGTTCCAACAACGCTAGTTCCGACAACGCCAGTTCAAACAACGCCAGTTCAAACAACGCTAGTTCCAACAACGATAGTTCCGACAACGCTAGTTCCGACAACGCTAGTTCAAACAACGCTAGTTCTAACAACGCTAGTTCTAACAACGATAGTTCTAACAACGCCAGTTCAAACAACGCTAGTTCTAACAACGCTAGTTCAAACAACGCCAGTTCTAACAACGCCAGTTCTAACAACGCTAGTTCAAACAACGCCAGTTCAAACAACGCCAGTTCAAACACCGATAGTTCCGACAACGCTAGTTCTAACAACGCCAGTTCTAACAACGCCAATTCTAACAACGCTAGTTCTAACAACGCAAGTTCAAACAAC
>CAMDFE010000027.1 GCA_945897395.1 Chryseobacterium gleum
TTCGCTGTTTCCAATATTTACGGAAATAAAATAGAGAACAGTTTGGCTCCCACAAGTTTGTGCCGTGTTTACCTTGCTAATTATGGAAATAATGAAATCTGCATAGATGAAGTTGTAGACATCGTTAACAATAATGCAGAAAGAATCCCTTCATACATCTACGGCTCTTGCGTTCAGGGGATAAATGTATCTGAACTCACTAATCTTCTTACGACATCAACCGAAGTATTTCCGAATCCAGCATCGAATGAAATTCGTTTGCGTGTTAATGCGTTGAGTGAGGGCACAACTCATGTTGCTATTCAAGATGCAACAGGAAGAACCATTAAGATTATTTCTGCTTTAAGTATGAATGTTTGGAATACACTTGAAGTTTCTGACCTTTCTTCCGGAGTTTATACCATTCATCCATTTAATTCCACAAGTAAAGGGAACTCAATTAGATTTGTCAAATTGTAAATTTATATTATGCGCTACACTGCTCTTTCTTCAAAACACTATTCAAACAATCGCAAACGCTTTGCTTCTCGCATGGAAGAGAAGGGCTTGGCTATTTTTACAAGTAATGATATTTATCCGACCAGCGCCGACGGCACTTTGCCGTTCAAGCAGCACAGCGATATTTTTTATTTAACGGGTGTAGATCAAGAGGAAACGATGCTTATTCTTTTTCCAGATGCTACAAATCCTGCACATAGAGAAATGCTTTTTGTTCGCGAGACGAACGATCACATTGCTGTTTGGGAAGGAGCGAAATTGAATAAAGCTCAGGCGAAAGATCGCACAGGTATTACAACCATTCATTGGAGCACTGAATTCGAGAAGATACTTCATACCGTTATCGGTGAAGCCTCTTCAATTTACTTGAATAGCAACGAACATTCACGCGCTACCATTGAGGTAGAGACGCGTGAAATGCGCTTGTCTAAATGGTTCCGTGAAAAATATCCTCATCATACTATTGACAGATCGGCTCCAATCATGCACGCTTTGCGCGCTGTGAAGGACGAAGAAGAAATTGCTCAAATTCAAAAGGCTGTCGACATTACGCACAACGGTTTGTTGCGTGTGATGAAAATGATACGTCCCGGTGTTATGGAATATGTGATTGAAGCAGAATTTGCTCACGAGTTTTTAAGCAATGGTTCTCGCGGATTTGGTTATACGCCAATTATTGCGTCGGGTGAAAGCGCGTGTGTTTTACACTACATAGACAATGACAAACCTTGTAAAGAAGGTGATGTAATACTTCTAGATGTAGGCGCCGAGTATGGAAATTACTCTGCCGACATGACTCGCTGTTTGCCTGTAAGTGGAAAATTCACAGAGCGTCAGAAGGACGTTTACAACGCAGTTCTTTCAGTTATGAAACAAGCTACGGCTTTTTTGAAGCCAGGTGTAATCATGTCTGAATACCACGTGGCAGTAGGCGAGATGATGACCGTTGAATTGTTGAAGTTAAAGTTGATTTCGGAAGAAGACGTGAAGAATCAAAGCTCTTCTTGGCCTGCATATAAGAAATATTTCATGCACGGAACTTCTCACTTCTTGGGTTTAGATGTTCACGATGTTGGAAATTGGAACAAGCCTATTGAAGTAGGAAACGTCTTTACCGTTGAACCGGGCATTTATATTCCAGAAGAAAATTTAGGGATTCGTTTAGAGAATAACATTGTTATTACCGAAAACGGAAACCGCGATTTATTCGCGAATTTCCCGTTGGAAGTGGAAGAGATTGAAGCGTTGTGTGCTAAATAATTAGAGCGCAACTTCTTTCAACGTTCCCGTTTTCGTGTAAGCAAGATATCCTCTGACCGTCTTGTCCGTTGCGGCTTGTAGCGCAGACATGTAGTTTTTCACTTGTTGAAAATGCTTGTCCATTTCTGCTCCTGTTTTGAAGTCGTAAACTTCTACATATTCAGCATTCAAGTGAATGCGATCTGGACGAGCCACTTCGCGCACGTTCACTTGAATGTCATGCTCGGTGAGTACTTCGTCAGTTGTATTAAATATTTGCTGAAAGGAATCGTTCATGAGCGTAGCTTTCACCTGATTCGAAAGAAGTTCTTTTTCGTTTTGCTGAAGTTCGGTGTGTTCAAAAATGTAATTTGAAAGTGATACTTCCCATGTGTTGAAATGATTTAATGTGGAAAGACAAGCGTGCAAGTGATTTCCCATAACAAGGGCTTCTTTTCCATCCATATCTTTTCGTTTGGTTTCGCGCATACGGAAGTCAGGCTGCACGGCGTTTAAGCGAGTTCCATCGAGAAGGGCAACAGCTCTTTCTTCTTCTTTTTCCTCGTTCACATGCAGCACTTTTTCTCCAAAGTGAAATTTATTCAGTCCGGCGTGATGGGTGTTGAAGTAGTCGTAGAGATAAGTATTTAATGCGCTATTTGTTGAAGACGGTTTGCTTTCTGTTAGGAAGTACAAGCGATCTTCCGGACGTGTGAGTGCCACATACAGCAGGTTCATGTCGTCGAGTAGAATCTTGTTGTTTTCTGTTCGAATTTCTGCCGGCTCATCTTCCTTGGGCGATTTGGTTGGCGTGAAATTGATAAGCCCTTTAGTGAACCCCGGATGCACATCTGGGGCCTGAACCCACAATGTTTGATTCGGATGTTTTGTATCGAATTTTGGAAAGATAACAACGGGAAATTGCAACCCTTTGCTGTTGTGAATGGTTAGAATACGAACTGCATTTTGCTTTGCACCACTTTGAATGTAAAGCTTGCCTCTGTTGTCGTTCCACCAATCTGTCATTTCTGAAAATCCCATTCCGTTCTTGTGCGAAAGTTGGAGTAATTGATTTTCGAAGAACTCTAAATACACATCGAATGGCAATTGGAAGTATCGAATCAACTCTTGAATACATTCAAACGGATGCGCGTTGTCCTTTACAATGTTTCGAAGTCCCGGATAATGTTCGTCGAGAAATTCATTCACTTTGAAACGAAGTTTTCCTTTTTCCAGCTGTTCTACATAAGTTGAAATAACTTCACTGTAATTGAATCGGTTTGGAAATACATCGCAAATTCTTCGGATTAAATTGAAGCGATAAAAATTCTCTGTTTCTTTTCCGAAGTAGTTGATACACGCCATAAGCAGTTGTACTTCATTGGAATTTTGAACCAAGAAACTGTCCTCAGTGGTCAACGGAATTTTTTCGGTTTGTTGAAGAATGAATTCTGAAATTTTTGTCGATTCCGATTTGCCTTTCCGAGTAAGAATGGCAATATCGCCCCACTCATATCCGTCTGCTTTGCATTCACGAATAGCATCTACTATTCCATTCAGCATGTGTAGATCGCCTGAATCTTTTCGATCAACTACAGTGGTTTGAACTTCAACATAACCCGGATGGTCTTTGCTGCATTCCTGTTCGTGCTTATCGTACACATCTTGCAGCGGACCTAGCTTTTCTTTCAGCGCACCGAAAAGTGTGTTGTTGAATTCAATGATGGCCTTGCCACTTCTTCGGTTTGTATTTAGTACTTCTTCTTTGTAGGCGTCGTTCAACAAGAGTTGCATAGTATCCGAAGCACCTTCATACAATTTTGGAAGTCGAACGAACTGCTCAACATTTCCGTTTCTCCAACGATAAATACTCTGCTTCCCATCTCCAACTACCAGATTGAAATTTCCCTGCGCAATGGCGTTTTCGAAAAGAGGAAGGAAATTCTTCCATTGCATTTCAGAAGTGTCTTGAAACTCATCTATGAGAATGTGGTGGAACCGTTCACCTGCGCGCTCATAAATAAACGGAGCAGTGCTTTCTTGAACCACAGCAGAAACGATTGCATGGAAGTCTGAAATGAGCAAAAGGTTTTCTTCCGTTTTAATGCGCTGACTCACTTCATTCAGCTTGCTGAGTAAACCGGTCGTGAAGATGCGAGGAAGTATTTTAATGATTCGAGTGAAGTCGTGCTTGTTGTTTCCTTTCAACCATTCAATAACGTATTCTGCAGTCTCATTGAGCTGCGGATTCAGGGCATCTACCTGCGTCTGTTTCGGTTTACCCCAGCCTTTTTCGAGAACTTTGATAAGATTGGCTCCAGGTAAATCGAAAGTTCCGCTTCTAACTTTCCGCAAATACGTGATGGTTCCTTTTCCATTATTGAAAAAATCTTGTGCGGTCAGATTGCTCTCTTCAATCTTCGCGAAGACATCGTCGATTCTATTGAACAGCTCTTCTGTAAGCTCTGTCAGTTTCGCTTGATAAGCTTTTTTAATTAATTCGTATTCCGTAATGTGCAAATTCTCGAACAGTTGAAGAATGTTTCGGGCGTCTTCTTTCACCAGCTGTCTGGAAATACCAATCATTCCTTTTTTGACGTTCCAATCTTCTTCCTCTTCGAAATTACTCATGACGTAATTTTCCAGATAGGTCGTTAATTCAGCATCTTCACCGACTTCATCGAGACACGCATCTACACATTGCTCTAGAAATTTCTCGGTGTCCATTTCAATGGAAAAGTCGGGATGAATCTGAAGGTCTTTCGCGAAGGCACGCACAATGCGGTGAGTAAAGCTATCAATGGTGCTGATGCTTAAGCGCGAATAATTGTGAAGCATGTGCGAGAGAGTTTTCCGCGCACGCTCCTGCAGAATCATGGGTGAAACATCGAGTTCTTCTCGAATGTCGTTGAACAATTCATTCTCTCCTTTCAGCGCATTTAGAAACGTAAATTCATGCAGTCGTTCCATTACACGTTCCTTCATTTCTGAAGCCGCTGCATTGGTGAAGGTTATTGCTAAAATATGGCTATAAGCAAAGGCTTCTTCGCTCTTTAAACTTAAAAAAAGGAAGTGTCTAACCAGGGCGTAGGTCTTTCCGCTACCTGCAGAACTTTTTAATACGAGAAAGGGTTCATTTTCCATCAATAGAAAGTCAAATTTGCAAATTGAATGTTATCTTTAATTTGTGAAGTGAAAGTAAATCCATGTAGCAATGAAAATGAAAATTGTGAATAATTATTTCTTTGTCGTTCTACTGAGTGTATTCTTCATCGCCTGCGGTGACGATAATCCCGCAACTCCGGAGACCAAGGTTCATTTGAAATTTATTCCAACGTACAACGGTGAGGCTCTTTCTATTGATTCTGTCTACACCAATTCCTTCGGACAGCAGCTGAGAGTGGAAAACGTTCAATTTTATTTGTCGAATATTTATGCGCACAACGGATCTGATTCAACCTTGTTGAAACAAGCTTTTATGTTAACTCTTCTTCAACCGCAGACGCTTTCGTTGAATGTTTCTCCGCAAACTTTTTCTTCGCTTTCTTTCGGTGTAGGAGTGCCTGCTAACCTGAATAAGAATGTCGATCCTTCGCAATACGAGAATTCCAATCCGTTAAGTGTGCAAGGTTCCAACGGCATGTTTTGGTATTGGAACACTGGGTATATTTTTGTGAAGGTGGAAGGAAGGTATGAGCTAACGGGCACGCCAAATGCACCGTTGATGGATTCTTACTCCTATCATACAGGCGACGATCCACTGTATCGCGTCTTACATTTCAATACTGGAAATGTCAGTTTATCGGAAGGCGATGCGCGCACGTTCAACATTGAAGTTGCGATTGACAGTGTGTTCAATAGACCTGTTGATCCTATTGATTTGTCTATTGACAACCTTACGCACACCACTTCGAATTTTCCATTGGCAGAGCGCATCACGAACAACTTTGTTTCAGCGTTTCATCTTCAATGAGAATAATAGTTTTCTTTTTTTTGTTAGCTGGAATCCTTTCAGGCTGCGCCGAAGAAGGATTGCAGGACAAACCTATTTCATTCAAACAGCCGCATTATTTTCCGCCCATAAATTTCCCGGAAGGAAATGAACCCACGCGTCTTCGATTCGAATTGGGAAAAAAATTATTTTATGAGGTGAAGTTGTCGATGAACGAAGATCAGTCTTGCGCTTCTTGTCATCGTTTGCCTGCGGCATTTACCGACGGAAGAACGGTCTCTTCCTTCCATGAAAATGAATTCGCTCGCAACGCACCTACCCTCGCGAACTTGGCGTGGTCTCCGTATTTCATGTCGGAAGGCGGAGTGCCTCCTTTGGAACTTCAAGCCCTAGGACCCATTCACGAAAAACATGAATTGTCGTTGAGTATGGAAGAGCTCATTGATCGATTGAAGTCGACTGAGAATTATTCTGAACTGAGCAAAGCCGCTTATGGAAGGGATTTGGATGCGTTCGCGATAACGCGCGCCTTGGCTTGCTTCGAGCGTGCATTAATCAGTGGGGATTCAAAATTCGATCGTCATTATTTTTTGAATTCGAACGATTATTCAGACATAGAAAAACAAGGAATGGCATTGTTTTTTTCTGAACGAACCCAATGCAGTAGTTGTCATGCGCTTCCTTTTTTTACCGATTATCAGTTTTATAGTTTGGGCTTTGAAGATTCCGACATTGGTTTGGAAAGAAAGACATATCAAACATCTGACCGTGGGAAATTCAAGACTCCCACCTTGCGCAACATAGAATTGACAGCGCCATACATGCACAATGGTTCCATGAGTTCGTTGGAAGAAGTGGTTTCGTTTTACAACACGGGAGGAGGAACTCGTTCAACGAAAGATGCACGCGTAAAGCCTCTAAATTTATTGAAGGAAGAAGAGGCGGCGTTGGTGGCTTTTTTGAAGACGTTGACCGACTGGAATTTCGTTCAGAATGAAATTTTTTTATCGGCTGAGGAAGATTAGCGAATGAAATAAATTTGTTTGTTCTTTCTCGCGTATTTTTGAAGTATGACGGCAAGGCGTTTCACTTTCTTTTTTCTTATTGCATTGGCAAGTCTCTTGTGGACATGCACGCATGAGGCGCCTGAAGGTCCCATAGCCACTCCATACGATCTCATTATTCCTCCGTTTTTCCCTCCTATGGATATTCCTGCAGATAATCCGCTAACGGTGGAAGGTGTGAATTTGGGGCGTTATTTATTTTGGGAAAAAAAATTGAGTGGTGATGACGCGATGTCTTGCGGGACTTGTCATTTACCTGAGAACGGATTTTCAGATCCGCGACAGTATTCCATTGGTATCAATGGTGAAGTTGGTACGCGTCAAGCCATGCCACTCGTAAACTTGGGTTGGTCACCAACTTATTTTTGGGATGGAAGAGCTGTTACGCTTGAAGATCAAATTTATGAGCCTGTTGAAAATCCCATTGAAATGGCAGAAGATTGGGGCCATGCTGTTGAACAAATAGATGCAGATCCCTTGTATGACGCTTTGTTCTTCAAGGCCTATGGGTCAAATGAAGTTTCGAAAGAAAAAATAGTAAAGGCCATTGCTTCATTCTTAAGAACGATGATTTCTTCGAATTCAAAATTCGATAAACAACGAATTGGCCAATACCAGTTTACGCTAGCAGAGCAAAACGGGTTCAATCTTTTCTTAACCGAAGGTGGCAGCCCAGATGATGTTCCTGGAGGAAGTTTTGGTGCGGATTGTTTCCACTGTCACGGATTTGGAAGCATGCAGATGAGCGATTATTTATTTCACAACAACGGGCTAGATGCAAGCTTCAGCGATTTGGGGAGAGGTGCAGTGACGGGAAGTGTATACGACAATGGAAAATTCAAAACACCTACCTTGCGCAATGTTGAATTGTCTGGACCATACATGCACGACGGAAGGTTCACAACGTTAGAGCAAGTGATAGATCACTACAACAGCGGAGGAACACCGAGTGCAACGATAGATCCTTTTATGAAATTTACAGTAGGCGGATTGCAATTGAGCGCGCAGTCGAAGTCGGATTTGATTTCGTTTTTGAAATGTTTAACCGACACCTCTTTTTTACAAAACCCTGCATTTTCTGATCCACATGAATGACAAGCAAATACGATTTTTGGAGGAAGCGCAAAGGAATGTGAAAGAGAATAAGAAACTCTTCAATCGTTTAGCCAAGAAGAAAAAAATCGATGATGTTTTTCATGCGCTGCACAAGCAGGTTTTTGCAAAGACCGACTGTTTAACCTGCGGGAATTGTTGCAGAACCACGAGTCCAATTTTTCGCGATGTAGATATTGAACGCATTGCAAAGCACGTGGGAATGCGCGTTGCAGAGTTTACAGACAAGTATTTACATATGGATGAGATGCGCGATTGGGTGCTGAATTCAAGTCCGTGTTCGTTTTTGAATTTGGAAGACAACAGTTGCAATATCTATGACGTTAGGCCGAAGGCGTGCCGAGAATACCCGCATACCGATCGGAAAAATATGACTCAAATCATGTCTCTTACTTTTCGTAACACCCTTATTTGTCCAGCTGTGGCCGAGATGGCACAGAGTCTTAAACTTACCGAAGGTTAGTTGTCGAAAACTTCGAGAGAGCGGTCGATTTCTTGTTGAAAAAACTTTTCTCTTTGTGTGAACCTTTTTTAATTCAGTTCGTAGGATACACACATGAGAAGAGCGTTACTCGTTTTATTATTTCTTTCTTCGCTATATACTGTTAGCGCGCAATGTCCGGGTGTCTATGATTATGACGGCAACATTGTAACTACCCCGTATTGGTTCGGTTGTTCCGGTGGAAGTTTTTCACTCAATCTTCAGCCCTCAGGAGCGTGGGACAATTACACCATAGATTGGGGAGATGGTTCGCCTGCAACAACAGGCGTGACATGGACAAGTCCTACCGTTCTTCAACACACCTATCTAGCTGCGGTAGATACGTTCGTTGTGAGTGTTAGTGAAGGAGGAACAGGTTGTTCGATTACTGGAGTTGTTGTTATGGAACAGCCTACGAATGCCTCTATTCAAATTCCTGGAAATGCGACCACACAAGTGTGCGCGCCGGCTTCAGTGGAATTTGTAAACTCTTCAACAAACGTTTCTGAGACAACACAATTCACTTGGAACTTCGGTGATGGATCTCCGCTTATAGGATTTGGTTCATCCAACTGGAACGAAGTAGTAAGTCATTTGTACAACAGTTCAAGCTCAATCAATTGTGAAACCACGGTCTCTTTAACAGCTTCCAACTATTGTAATATTCTTCAAGGAAATCCCTCCGTTGCCACGTTCAATCCTGTGAATGTGTGGACACTTGATCAAGCCCAGATCGGGGCTTCTGCAATTACGCAGTGTTATCCTGATACAGCATTTACGTTCAGCAATACAACGATTCGAAATTGTTTGAATCAAGGAAATACATTTCAACGACAAGAGCGGTGGAATTTTGGCAACTATTGGGGGCAAGGGGTTGATTCAGTAACGGCTTGGATGCCTTGGCCACCAAGCCTTCCGCAAACGATTGCATTTCCCGGAGTAGGAGATTATACCGTGACATTGTCTGATAGCAGTTATTGCGGTGTGGTTCAACAATCGATAACTGTTCACATTGTTCCTCCGCCTGTAGCGAGTATTTCTGCATCTACGGATACCATCTGTTCAGGTGGACAGGTGACGTTTTTTCAAGGATCAGCCGGAGCGAATCAGTCGTACCAATGGAACTTCGGGAACAACAACAACTGGCAGAATTTAGGAAGCGGAAATGTGAATTTCACGTTCAATACTGCTGGGACTTTTGTAATTAGTAATCGCGTATTTAATAACGGTTGGGGCAGTGCTTGTGCCGATACCGCAACAGTTGTGGTAACTGTTCTTCCAAGTCCTACAGCGAGCATTACGGCATCACCCGCGCAAGCGTGTGATTCACTGACAACAGCGCTGAATGTAGTGTCTAATTCGGGAATTTTATTTGAGTGGAATTTGGGGGCTTTCGGAACTTACTCCGGACAAACTCCAGACACATTGAACATTACTACTCCAGGGAACTACAACATTTCAGTGTTGGTGACAGGTGTAAACGGTTGTACAAAAACAGATACGGAAGTCTTGTATGTATACGCAACTCCTGTCCCTTCTTTTACAGTAACAAGCCCTTGTGTTGGTGCCAATGCAATCTTCACGAATACATCGGTTACCGCTCCGGGTAATCCGATAACGAGTGCTCAATGGACCTTTGGCGATGGAGGAATTTCAAGCCAACTTACACCAACGCATGTATACACAGCGGAAGGAATTTTTCCGATTACTTTAAACATTAGCACACCTTATTGTTCTGCTAGCAATCAAGGAAATATCACGGTTCATCCGAATCCAACTGCTTCGTTCACCCAAGATATTGTTTCAGGATGCCAACCGCTGGAAGTCGCATTCACCAACACTTCTCAAGGAGCGACATCTTATTCTTGGAACTTCAACGACGGTCCACTTTCGACCAATGTGAATGAAACTCATGTGTTTGGAAACAACACGATTTACAATTTGCCTTACAACGTTGTGCTGACTGCAATCAATGAATTTGGGTGTACGAATACTCAGAGTAGTGTGGTAACAGTGTTGGGCGGAGCAGTTGCGAATTTCGAAATTGCAAACAATGAATTGGGTTGTTCAACTGCTCCTGTTGCGTTTAACAATTTGTCTTTGGGTGCCTCTTCTTATGCATGGAATTTTGGTGATGGAACAACATCGATTGTGGAAGATCCGAATCACGCTTACAACAACAACAGTGGATTTTTGTGGTGGTACGATGTGACGTTGGTGGCATACTCGAGTGGGGGATGTTTGGATACTGCGACATTGGGGCTTCCGATATATCCAATTTTGGATATTCAACTTCCATTTACATCATTGGAAGGATGTTCTCCGTTTAGCGCGCAGATGCCCGCCATTGGAGGTATTCAAGGGTTTTCGTGGAACTTCGGTGATGGATTTACTTCATCACTTATTTCACCCACTCACACGTACTATAATTTAACTAATGCGACTCAGAATTTTACGGTATCGCTCATAGGTGAATCGGCATTCGGTTGCTTCGACAGTGTATCGTTTCCGGTAACGGTTTATCCGGAAGTGAATGCTTCATTTACTTATTCAGACATTGCTGGATGCGGACCGTTAGAAGTCAATTTTCAAAACACTTCATTAAATGGAAATCAGTTTGAATGGAATTTTGGTGATTTCGGAACGGCGAGCACTGCTAATGCAGCGCATACTTTCTTCAACATCAACGGTGTGTTAAACACATTCGAAACAGAGCTAACAGTGACTTCCGCGCAAGGATGTTCAGACAGCGCAAGCGTTGCGGTTCAAGTGAGTCCTTCACTTGATTTGCAATGGTCCATGCCTGTGGTTGAGGGATGTTCTCCTTTCACACTGCAAACGCCATACATGCCTGGCGGATCTACTTACGTTTGGAACTTCGGCGACGGAGCAACTTCCATCAACACTTCTCCAATGCATACGTA
>CAMDFE010000028.1 GCA_945897395.1 Chryseobacterium gleum
AAAGCGAGGTTGAGGTCGGTGTAAATTTTACACGTGTCTAATTTATCCCAAGAGACCAACTGCGCATGCGATGCAACTACGAAGTTGAATGAAAAAACAAAAAAGAAAAGTGTTGTTTTAGCGAATCGCATTGGCAATGTCTTTTGCAAGTTGTTCTTTCAACGCATCAATTGAACCAAAATTTTGTTCGTCGCGTAACTTCCGAATAAATTCTACTTGCAAGGGCTGTTCATAGAGGCTGTTGTGAAACCCAATCACGTGCACTTCCAACGAACGTTGTCCATTCAATTCAAAAGTAGGTCGTGTTCCAATGTTCATGGCTCCGCGGTAGTTTATTCCGTTAATGTTGGTTTCTACTACATAGACTCCGTTTGCTGGAATAAGTTTCAGTGGATCGGAAATTTTTATGTTTGCAGTTGGAAAACCAATTTTCTTTCCGTTCCCTTTTCCGTGTACAACAGTTCCCGAAAGCACGTAGTTGCGTCCGGTTGCTTCCTTGGCGAATTCTACCTTTCCAACTGAAATAGCATTTCGAATTTTGGTTGAACTGACTTCGCTTTCGTTGATGAGTTGCGCTGGAATTTCTTCAACCTGAAATTGAAACATGTCAGCATATTCCAACAATTTCAGAAAGTTCCCTTCACGGTTTCTTCCGAAGCGGTGATCGTATCCTACGATAACCGTATGCACATTCATTCCAACAACCAATAAATCGCGCACGTATTCGAACGCCGATTTTTTTGCGAATTCCATGGTGAATGGAAATTCAATCAGATGATCTACCCCACAATCGGAAAGAAATTGTCTTTTTTCGTTGGTGTCGGAAAGCAATTGAATGCCGTGATCTTCAGGGAAGAGAATAGTTCGCGGGTGAGGCGAGAATGTAAGCACAACGGTTTCTCCATTTACTTGTAGAGCGAGCTCTTTCATGCGCGAAAGCAAAGCCTGATGCCCCAAGTGAACACCATCGAACGTGCCGATAGTTAAGACAGGATTTTTAACTTCCTTGAATGAAGAAAAGTCGTGATGAATTTTCACTTTGAATTATTTTGAAAACGAAGGCGAAACAGTTGTCTCCTTTGTTTCTCTGTTCAAAATATAAAAACCTTCTCCAGATTTATCGCCCAATTTTTTAGCCGCAACCATGTTCACTAATAAAGGACAGGGTGCGTATTTGGGATTGCCGAATCCGTCGTGCATCACACGAAGAATAGCCAGGCAAACGTCAAGACCAATAAAATCGGCCAAGCGAAGAGGACCCATTGGGTGTCCCATTCCCAATTTCATTACTGTATCAATTTCTTCAACTCCCGCCACACCCTCGTAAAGTGTGTAGATGGCTTCGTTAATCATGGGCATAAGAATGCGATTCGCTACGAAACCAGGGTAGTCGTTTACTTCAACTGGCACTTTGCCCAATTGCTTTGAAATTTCAAAAACCTTTTCGTTTACTTCGTTTGAAGTGCTGTATCCGCGAATCACTTCAACGAGCTTCATTACAGGAACTGGATTCATGAAGTGCATGCCAATGACTTGTGAAGGTCTGTTCGTTACCGAGGCAATTTTAGTAATGCTTATTGAAGACGTATTGGAAGCCAAGATGCAATTTGCCGGAGCGTTTGCATCGAGGGTTTGGAATATTTTAAGTTTAAGGTCAACATTTTCAGTTGCTGCCTCAACTACGAGCTCTGCGTTGGCCACGCCTGTTTCAATGGAGTTGGAAGTGGAAAGGTTTGCAAGGGTTTGTGCCTTTTGCTCTTCTGTAAGGGTGCCTTTTGCAACCTGACGATCTAAGTTTTTAGAAATGGTAGCAACTGCTTTTTCCAATTGCGCTTCATTCAAGTCGATTAATTGAACGGTGAAACCGTTTTGTGCGAACACGTGCGCGATTCCATTTCCCATGGTGCCAGCACCAATAACTGCAATGTTTTTCATTGAAACAATTTTTTGCAAATATAGCACGAAGCTAACTGAACTTTTTAATGAGTTCGGCTACGTTGCGGACATCCAATTTTCGCATAATGTTTTGTCGGTGCGTTTTAATGGTGAATTCGCTTAGAAATAGGAGTTCTGCAATTTCTTTGTTTTGTTTTCCGGACTTTAGGAAGGTGACAATTTCTTTTTCGCGCGAGGTGAGAAGAACGTTGTTTGGATTGATGTGATTGACATTGTTTTCAATATTCGGATCGAAGTAGTCTTGCCCCTTTAGAAGCGCCCTGCACGCATCGAGCAGAACTTTTGTCCCGCTATTCTTAAGCACGTATGCATTGAAAACGGAATGCTCGGCATCTAGTTTGATCTCCCAGGGCTGATACATGCTCAGCGCGACAATTTTCAAGGACGGGATGACAGATTTGAGTTGTGTGAGTTCTTCGATGCAAAGTTCTCCGTTCAAGTTAATGTCAGAAATGAGAAAGTCTATTTCTCGACATTCATTTTTAAAAGAAAGTAGTTCCTGTTTTGAATGAGCCACAAACGCAATGTTCACCGGACGGTTAAGAAGTAAAATATTTTTAAGCCCTTCGATAAACAAAGGGTGGTCCTCTACTAGACCAATTTTAATAATGTTAGAGGGGTAGTTCGGCATAAATTTTCATTCCTTTGTTAGGTTCGCTATTCATTTGAAAAACACCTTTTTTTAATTCAAGAAGTTGTTTTATACTGTCAAGTCCAAGTCCGTGTTGAATGGTTTCAAGACTGCAGCCAATGCCGTCGTCTTCTATAAAAAGTTGAATGGAAGATTCTGCGAGCATAATTTGAATGATTGCGTTTTCGGCCTTCGCATGCTTCAGAATATTTTGAATGCTTTCCTGAATGATTTGAAACAAAATAATTTTTAGGTTTTTCTCAATCGATTCAATATCTGCAATCACATCGAGCTGAAAATTGCAAGTTGAGCTTTTGTTTATTTGAGTTAAGAATTGACCAATACTTTCCCCCAAACCAAAACGTTCAAGCATAAGGGGGGAAAGATTGTGCGATGCATTTCTCACTTCGTCTGCGATGTGTGAAGATTTCTCAATGATTCTATTTAATGCTTCTGCTGGATTCGGATTGTTCTTAAGCGCTTCAAGGTCGTACCGCATGGATGAAATTTCTGCTCCAATGTTGTCATGTAAATACTGGCTTATTCTCGTAAGATCTTTTTCTTTGACCTCGTTTAATTTATTGTTGTATTCAAAATTGCGTTGAAGTAATTCCTGAGAAAGGTTCACAGCGTTTTTTTGAAATTTTAAGAACGTTCGAGCAATGATGATGCTCATGACCAAACAATCAACGGTGTAAATAATGGGAAGGAAGTGTTGGAAAATAAGTTCATCGGCGAGTGTGCCATTTTCATAACAGTGATTAACGAAATGAACCGTCAAGAAGAGAAAGAGTGAACTGCTAATTAGAATTGCGTAAGGTTTTTTTATGATTGCCGATTGTACAACACCGGCAATGAGTATTGTTAGCAAACCGCGTTGGAAGTAGTGAGAAATTAAAACACCGTAGTAGCGAATGAATTCGCTTTTTGAAATGGAATACAATGCAAGTGCCAGCACGATGTATCCAACGAAGCAGATGGAAATGATTTTAAGGAATTTATAAGTTCGCGGGATATTTTCTTTGAACTGAAGAGCATGAGTGATAAATAGAATATAGAATATCATTGATATTGCTAATGATGCGGGTCTAACGCTATCTAAATTTTTGGGAGTTTCGAATGTCAAAAACCAATGGAGGAAACCAAAATCTGCAATCGAATAGGTGAGCATGAAGAACAGAAATCCTACGGAATAGAGATAGATTTTATCTTTTACAAAAAAGAAGAGAACTAAGGTTATGATGAACATTATAGCCACAATGCCAATTAGCCATCCGAATAAAACGGTTTCTTGAGCAAGTCTCTTTTCAATAAAATCGATGTTCGCTAGATGAATATTTAATGTTAGAATTTCATTTCGTTTGTCTAAACACAATAGAAGAAATTTGCACTCGCGTGTATTCGGATTTTGAAAGGTAAAGCTTGGGCTTGTTATCTCTCGGGATTTGAATGCCGCATGATCGCCTGTGATTAGGCTGGATTTAAGTATGTTTTTCTGGTCATCTAGCCACCAAGCTCGAATAAAATTAACATGCGGATTTGTTATTACCGCGAAAGGATAGAATTTCGTGGTGTTTGAATCAAGAGGAATGGAAAGCCATATTTTTCCATTTAAGTTGCTTATTTCGGTTGGAAGAGCAGTTAGAGCTCGTGTCTCGTTTTCGAAAAAAATAGTAGGTTCAAAACTTTCCGTCGAATCTATCCAAAACAATGTGCCTTGCGGGAACCGATTCAATTGATCATTGACATAGAAATTCATCTCGCTTTGAGAGCGAGTAACTAGGGCGACGAGGAAAAGTGAAATAAACAGCAAAAATCTCATACGCTTTCTGTGCATCCGAAGGTAAGGCTTCTTAAAAGCAATTAGCTTGGATCGTTTTATTTTTAAGGAATATACTCGCTATGGAGTAGCTTTTATGGAAGGCTAGGTGTCATCTATACCTGAAGATGTCCTGTTTTGCAGAATGTTAACAGAATGTTATTTTATATTGCGATAAATTAGCGCTTGCGAGAAAAAAGAGCAATATGAAGAGATTAGTTATTTTATCCTATTTAGCAATTCTAGTAAGTCCTGTGTTGGCTCAAGTAGATTTAAGTGAGTTGTCACAAACCAATATGTCAATTCTTGCCGATGAAGATGGTGATTATAGCGATTGGTTAGAAATTAGAAACAACGGTCTATCACTTGCAAACATTGGAGGATATGGAATTACGAATGATCCTTTGGTACCTTTCAAATGGGTTCTACCTTCTTACGATTTAGCCCCAGGAGAACATAAGTTAATTTGGACGAGCGGTAAGAATAGAATTCCAGTTGTTGATCATTTTGAAACCGTAATAGCTGCCAATGATGTGTGGAGTTACATAGTTCCAACAGCTGAACCGAACGCTTCATGGAGAAGTCCAGGAGCAACTGGATTGGTTGGATGGACCACGGCTGTGGGAGGAATTGGATCAGGTGATAATGATGATGGAACATCTATTCCAATAGCAACAAGCGTTTTTTTGCGCAAGACTTTTAACATAACTGATGTTACAACCATTCATGACTTGTTGTTTTATATGGACTATGACGATGGGTTTGTAGCTTATATCAATGGCGTTGAAATAGCAAGAGCAACTTTAGGATCAGCGGGTGTACTAACACCTTTTAATACACTTGCTTCTGGCAACCACGAGGCGAACGGTTATCAGGGTATTCCGCTTACTATGTATACCGTTAATCTTTTGGCTCTACCTAATCTTTTGGTAAATGGAGAAAACGTGCTTGCTATCCAAGTGCACAACGTAGCTACGAATTCTTCAGATTTAACGAGCAACGCTTTCATAGCTGCTGGGGTAACTACTTCAACAATGCAATATGCGCCTGCTTTGGCGTGGATGAATCTAGCAGCACCCATTGCTTGGCACACCAATTTCGAAATGTCAACCGGTGATCAAATTATGTTATCGCTTCCAACAGGGGCTCCTGCAGATTTGGTAACAGTTCCTCAGATGAATGTTGACTACAGTTACAATCACAGTGGTTTGTCTTGGTGCTTCAGCACAGAGCCAACGCCTTCGGCGATTAATTCAGCTGTTTGTTACTCTGCCTTCTTAACGAAACCCGTTATTGATGTTCCTGCAGGTATTTATGGAACAGGGCAAAGCGTTTCAATTTCATCCACAAGTATAAATGCTGTTATTCGATATACGTTAGATGGAAGTATTCCAGTAGATACGTCTATGATTTATGCAGCACCTTTGAATGTGCCTGTAACAACTGTCGTTTCAGCTCGAACCTTCTCCTTTGACAACTCAGTGCTACCGAGTCCGACAGAGAAAAACACCTATGTTATTAATGAGGCGTATGTGGGTTTGCCTGTTATCTCTCTTTCTACCGATAATGCGAATTTGTATGATAACAACACCGGTATCTATGTGTTGGGTCCACCAGATTACAACACGAACTATCCTTACTTCGGTTCGAACATTTGGGAAGATTGGGAGCGTTTTTCATACATAGAATATATAGCTACCGATAGCACTCAAAAATTTGAAGGTTGCATTGGATTGAAAATTCACGGTGGTTGGTCGCGTGCGCAACCACAGAAAAGTTTCCGCGTGAAATGTCGCGATGAATATGGTTTTAAGAATATTCAGTACCCATTAATTCCAGACAAGCCTCAGGTTACCGAATATAAAAACTTCAACTTGCGAAACGGAGGAAACGATTATGACGGATCACGCATGCGCGATGCTTTTATGCAACGTCTAACGAAGGGAACGCACAACGATTACATGGGTTATTCGCCAGTCATTGTTTTCTTGAACGGTGAGTATTTCGGTGAGTATGAATTGCGTGAAGTGTTGAATAAGCATTATGTTGAAAGCAATTACGGCTACAATTCAGATAGCGTTACAGTTATTACTGAAAATTACCTTGATGGTTTGGATCCGAATGACGGAACTCTCGATAATTTTTGGCCTATGTACAACGCTGTTGCGAATGGCGATGCGGCAAGTCCAACCTATTACGAGACGGCAAACAGTTATCTCGATTTAGAAAACTTCATCGATTATATAGCAGCTGAGACTTATTATGGAAATGGCGACTGGAGCAATGGCTATCCGAACAACATTAAGTTTTGGAATTTTCCAGGTGAAAAATGGAGAATGATGTTAATGGACTTAGATTTTGGTTACGGATTATATGGTGCCGTGCCTACGGATAATTTTATTACACAGGCCATTAACGATCCGAGTATTCACATGGATGCTATCTGCAGTAAACTTATTCAAAACACTCAATTTAGAAATTACTTCATTGATAGATATGCCGATTTGATTAATACGATTTGGCAACAAAACAAGGTAAGTGCTTTAGGTAATTCAATGATTAACGAAGTGGCTCCTTGGATTCCGCGTCACCACACTCGTTGGAGCGGTAACATGAATAACTTCAACAACACCATGACGAATATGTTGAATTGGAATAACAGTCGTATATCGGGCGCTCGAAACGTTATTCAAAGTCAGTTTGCATTGTCAGGACAGGTTACGTATACATTGGACGTTCAGCCAGCAGGTGCAGGCCGCATTCACATTTCAACCATTGAACCAAGTGAATTGGAATACCCTTGGTCAGGTGTCTATTTCAAAGGAGTTCCAGTGCGTATTACTGCTGTTCCTAATCCAGGATATACGTTCGATCACTGGTCTCCAAATTCAATTTTCAATACGAATAATCTAAATCAGGTTTTAGATATTAATCCAGTTGGAAACACCGCTTTCACTGCGTGGTTCGAAGGTTCTCCTGTTGTAAATGCACTGGAAGTTTCAGAGCTTATGGTAAATTCCGAAAACTCAATTGATGGTGGTGATTGGATGGAAATTCACAACTTGTTGAATGTTCCTTTGGATCTAAGTTCTTATGCTGTTAGAGACAGCAACTTCTTGCATGTATTTAATATTCCATTGTCTACCGTTATTCCTGCAAATGGATATTTAGTTGTTGCGCAGGATACAGCGGTATTCCAAGCTCAATATCCAAACGTGAATAACGTAATTGGAAATTTAGGTTTCTCATTCAACAACAATGGAGAAACACTTCAAGTAATAAATCACAATGGAAACGTGGTTGAAGAAATTTCTTATTCAACAGCTTACCCATGGCCTTTGGGAACAGATGGCGAAGGAAGGTCTCTTGAGTTTGAAGGAAATGGAAAGAACCCAAGTAATCCGAATTCATGGTTCGCTGGCTGCGTTGCAGGTTCTCCGGGAGAAGCTTATTTTGCATGTGACTCTTCGGTTGTTATTTCTGAAATCAATTACAAATCGTTTGCAGGCGCCGATGCCGGTGATTGGTTTGAAGTCCATTCAACTCTCGATACCGATTTAGATATTAGCAACTGGAAGGTTTCAGATGGCGGTGTTACAGGTGGGTACACATTCCCGCAAGGAACAATCCTTGCTGCTCATGGGTATGTCGTTGTTGCGGAAGACGCAAATTTGTTCAATGCTATTCATCCAGATGTAACAACTATTCAAACTCCAATGGGTTTTGTTTTGGGTGGAACCGACGATATTTTAGTTTACAACGAAAGTCAAGTGTTACAGTTTTCTGTGAGCTACCGTAACGCTGCTCCTTGGACTACTGAACCAAACGGTTTTGGAAAAACGTTGGAATTGTTAAGCACCACAGACTTAATGAACGAGGCTTACAATTGGTTCGCAGGTTGTCCTTTCGGTTCTCCGAACACAGCTTACGATCCAACGTGTGGAGTAGGGGTTGAAGAAGAAGGAAATGTATTGTTCTCTGTTTATCCTAATCCAGCGAATACTGTTTTGAACGTGAAGTGCTCAACCCAGGCGATTGTAACTGTATTCGATGTAACAGGTAAATTAATTGAAAGCAAAAATTTGAAGGAAGGATATTCTTCAGTTGACGTTTCAAATTTGAACAGTGGAATGTATTATGTTCGAGTAATGACCACCTCTGGAATCTCGAATGTGCAAGCCGTCATGGTTCAGCACTAAGATTATTGAACTTCGCCTTTTAAAGCGCGATAACGTTTACGTGCGTCTATAACGAATAAACTTCCTGGGAAGTCGTTCAGTAGGCGCTCGTAGTGTGTTTGGGCCTTTGCTAAATCCTTGAAATGCTTTTCTTCTATTTCTGCCAGGGCGAATAAGGCATCATCGGCATATATTCCTTCGAAATGAATGTTAACCAATTCCGTGTAGAGTTGAATTGCTTTTTCAAAATCTCCTTGCTTTCTGTAAATGTTCGCCTTTGTAAATAAAATTTCATCGGTGAGCGAATGTCCTGGGAAGGCTGTGGTAATGCTATCGAGTGTTTGGAAGCTAAGTTCAAACTGATTTTGGTAAGCGAGCAATTCTGCACGCGCATACTGCATCATAGGCAGCGGAATAGTATCCATGTTGAAGTTGTCTGTTATGAGAAGCGAAAGCTGCATAGCATTGTTCGAAATGAGTTTGGAGGTAGATGCTTTCAACACATCTAATTGTCCTTGCGCCCATTCGAAATCTCCCGTGTAAAATGAAATTTTCGCGTTGCGAAATTTAGCTTCATGTCCGAGCACATCGTCTTTAAAGTCCAATTCAATTTGTGAAAAGAGGAGGGAAGCTTCCCAGATTTTATTTTGAAAGAGAAGCACATCGCCCAACTCAAGCTTAATCTCTGCAAGGGTTTTCGCATTTACACCACCCAAAGCAAGCGCTGCTTTCAAAAGCTCTTCGGCGTCTTTTGAATTGTTCAAATAAAAAGTCTTGAGGTGCGCCCAATCCTTTTTCAAAAGTGCCAATTCGTTAGCCTGAACAATGTCTTTTTGAATAGCAGCGTACTCGGTATCTAAAGCTAAGAATTCTTGGTTGGTAGTGAATTCATTCTGATTTAATAGCAAACTTAACATCTGAAGCTTTTTCACACTGGCTTGCTGATAGAAAACAGATGATTTTCCTTTCGCAATAACAGCGTCATAGCATTTCTTGGCAACGTTGTACTCTTCGTTGTTGGTAGCTTGAATGGCTAAATTCATTAAACGATTTCCGTTTTCGTTGTTTCGTTTGTCCAATGCGTTTAATTGAATAAACGCGCCATTGAAATCGCGACGTTGCATGAGGAACCACGCTAAGAATTCTGAATAGATGGCAGTGTTAGGATCTGTCTGAATTCGCTTAAGTACAAGTGTTTTCAAATCATTACATCGCACTTCGTCTTCTTGAAAATCGACTAACTGCATGAGCGAAGTTTCTACTTGTCCGAGATAAGAAGGTTCCTCTTTCAAGATATCCATATAAGCATCGCACATGCCTTGAAAATTCCCCAATGATCCCTGCACTCCTGCAATTTCAAAGGAATAGGTATAGCCGTCTTTGCCTAGTGTTTTCCCTTTTTCATAGGTCTTCAAAGCCCAAGCATACAAGTTAACTTCTAAAAATTTCTGTCCCAACTCAAGAATAGGCATCCGGAAAGCGGCTGTTTTATCCAACGCAGTTTGGTAAGCATCTGCAGCATTTTTATCGTGCTTGAAATGCGAGTATAAGTTGCCTAAATCAACATTTAAAGTAACGTCTTTGGTTTGCTTCAACCTCTTTTTGATAAGGGTTTCTGCCTCTTTTTCTAGGCTTAACTCAATCAGGGTTGTTTTGTAATTTTCGAAAATCTCATTCTCGAATCCCTCTTTCGAAAGCTTCTCGTAATACATCTTAGCTTCGGTGAATTTACCGTCAAAGAAATACTGCTCTGCAATTTCAAAGTCGCGCTGACCGAATGAACATTCGGTAGCTAGTATTAAAAGCGCTATGAGCCAAAGCTTTTTCATATTTTATTTTGAAGAAGCTGCAATACTGTCGCACCAGAATTTCACTTGGTTGTAATAGCGAGCAAATCGGTTGTCAATGGAATCAGATTTTTGAACAACGAATTCAATTTCTTTCACCAATGAAGCATTGATGGTTTTTTCTTGTTGAATTTGTTTCTTCAAATATTCGTCGTTGATTTCATTTCCAACTGCATCGTGCGTTGCATTTTCGCTTAATGCTTTTTTAAGTGATGTGAGTTGTTCTCTAGAAACAGTTAGTCCGTTTGCAATTGTCTCTCGGCGCTTTTCGAATTCAGGAATGATCTTGCGAATCGTTCGGTAAGAAACCAATTCAAAGGCAATACTCTTCTTCATGTCGCCTTTGTAGTTGTCATGAATGAAATCGAGGTGCTTGTTCACCGTGTCTACCTTGGCTTGAAGCTCATCGAGATTAAGCTTTTCGTAGGGACCTGCTACATTCTCCAATACGTTCGAAATGGAATCGATTTGTTTTACATAGTTTGTTCTATCTGGTGGGGTGCACGAATGCAATGAAAGCAGAAGTGCCGATGCCATGAAGAAGTAAAGTATGCGCATATTCAAAAATTA
>CAMDFE010000029.1 GCA_945897395.1 Chryseobacterium gleum
CAAGTGGTTGAAAACACTTCCGAAGGACGGACCACACATGTTGGTGAAGGCCGGAGAAGAGAACGCAGGTCTTGTAGATATTGGCGACGGCTTGGGCTGCGCCTTCAAAATAGAATCGCATAACCACCCGAGTGCGCTTGAGCCTTACCAAGGCGCAGCAACCGGTGTTGGTGGAATTAATCGTGATATTTTCACCATGGGCGCTCGTCCGATTGCACAATTGAACTCGCTTCGTTTCGGGAAATTAGACAATCCGAAAACCAAATGGTTGTTGGAAGGTGTGGTGAAGGGAATTGGTAATTATGGAAACGCCTTCGGTATTCCTACTGTTGGTGGTGAAGTGTTTTTCGACGAAAGCTACCAAGTGAATCCGTTGGTAAACGCCATGTCTGTGGGTTTGGTTGAAAACGGAAAGATGATTAGCGCGAAAGCGAAAGGCGTTGGAAATCCGGTTTACATTGTTGGCTCTGCCACAGGAAAAGATGGAATTAAAGGAGCGTCGTTCGCTTCGAAAGATATTACGGCAGAGTCTGCGAAGGATCTTCCTTCGGTTCAGGTGGGCGATCCGTTTCAAGAAAAATTATTGTTGGAAGCAACCATGGAGTTGTCGGAAACCGAGGCTATTGCAGGCATGCAGGACATGGGTGCAGCGGGTATCACCTGCTCTACCTCTGAAATGAGCGCGGGCGGTGGAGTCGGAATGGACATTTATTTAGATAAGGTTCCAACCAGACAAGAAGGCATGCAGCCGTTCGAAATTTTACTTTCTGAATCGCAAGAGCGTATGCTTATCGTAATTAAGAAAGGACACGAAGCGGAAGTGGAAAAGATTTTCGATAAGTGGGATTTACACGCGAAAGAAATTGGTGTAGTAACCGAAGGGCCTATGGTTCGTTATTACATGAATGGTGAAGTTGTGGGTGAAATTCCTGCGGAAAGCCTTGTGCTTGGCGGTGGCGCTCCCGTTTACGAAAGAGAATACAAAGAGCCTGCGTACTATGCAGAGAACAAGAAGTTCAACATGAACGACGTGCCCGAACCGAAAGACTATGTTGTGACAGCAAGACAATTGATTGCCTTACCGAACATTGCGAGTAAGCGTTGGGTGTATGAGCAATACGATAGCATGGTAGGTACCGTGAACATGAGCACGAATCGCAAGAGCGACGCGGCTGTTGTGAACATAAAAGGAACCAACAAAGCGATTGTTCTAACTGTGGATTGCAATGCGCGTTATGTGAACAACGATCCGGAAATTGGAACACAAATCGCGGTTGCTGAAGCAGCGCGTAACATTGTTTGTTCTGGTGGTGAGCCTTCTGCTATTACCAATTGCTTGAATTTCGGAAATCCATACAACCCTGAAGTGTACTGGCAATTCGTTGGTGCTATTAAAGGAATGAGTGCAGCTTGCACGAAATTCCAGACTCCTGTAACAGGCGGAAATGTGAGTTTCTACAATCAAACGGCGAAAGCAGATGGATCAGCTGCTCCGGTCTTCCCTACTCCAACTATCGGTATGTTGGGCGTAATGAAAGACAAGAGCTTGCAAATGACTTTGGATTTCAAATACAAAGGAGATTTAATTTTCCTTTTGGGAACAACTCAGGACGAAATTAATTCGAGCGAATACTTAGCGAATATTGTCGGAACTCTAGGTTCTCCAGCTCCTTATTTCAACATGGAAGAAGAATATCAACTTCAACAATGCATAAAAGGACTTATTAAAAATAGCTTCATTAATGCAGCGCACGATGTGAGTGATGGTGGATTGTTCACGACATTGGTTGAAATGTGTTTCCCGAACGACCTTGGATTCGATGTGATTACTGATAGTGAGATTCGTAAAGATGCATTCTTGTTCGGAGAATCGCAGAGCCGTGTCGTTGTTTCAGTTGTGGAAGACGACGAAGATAAATTCCTAGATTACGTTGCTGAAATGAATATAACTTGCTTGCTATTGGGACACGTAACCAAAGGAAGATGTACGGTTGATGAACAAAACTTTGGAATGATTGCAGATTATAAAGAACTTTATGACAATGCAATTGGAAAAGAAATGGCGAACTAATTCTTTGAATTGAAACTATGTCATTTGTAAAATTTTTAAAATCGAAATACGGAAAGAAGCAAATGCTCTTCGTTTTGAGCGTGAACTTGTTCTTGTTCCTTTCCGTTGTTTTCTTTTTGAAATTTTACACGCGTCACGATGAAGCCATTCTTATTCCAGATTTAAAAGGAAAAACAGAAGCAGAGGCGCGAGCCATTTTAGAAGATTTGGATTTAGAAATGGTTCTAACCGATAGCCTATTCGTAGCAACTGCTGTTCCTGGTTCTATTCGCGATCAAAGCCCCAAGGCTGGCAGTATGGTGAAAGACGGTCGAATCGTATTCATTAGCATCTTCAAGCGCACGCCGCCAATGGTTCCGATCAATGTAAAAGAAGGCGATCACATTCAGATTGCTTCCCTGCGCCTGACGAATAAAGGAATCAAATTCCAAATTAAATACGCCCCAAACAACAGTATGATTGGCGTTGTAATAAAGGTGGAATACAACGGTCGTGAGTTGAAATACGGAGAACTTTTGGAGCATGGACAGACGGTGGTTTTGACAGTGGGAGAAGGAGCCAAGACAACAGTGCCTGTGCCGAATCTTTTCGGATTGTCTTACTTCGATGCTATTCAATTGTTGAACAGGTTGAATTTATCTGGACAAGGCTTCTTCGAACCTGCTGCATACAGCCCTTCAGATTCCGCAGCTTATCGCGTATGCCGACAAGACCCTAAATATTCTTCCCAAGCTATACCTATGGCCGCTGGAAGATTCATAGACTTTTGGTTGAGCAAAGAGCCTTGCACAATAGATACGTTAATCAATCCGTTTGAGCAGCAACAAGACCTATTTGTACCTTAATGAAAAACCTGCTTACGATTCTTTTCGCCTGCGCTTTCTTGTCGAGTTTTTCGCAAGAAACTGAAACCGTTATTCGTTTCGATGCGCAGCGCAATGCACATTCACAAAAAGAATTTATTTGGAAACAACAAGGAGAAGTGCGCGGCGGTACTGCAAGTTTAACACTTCCCTTTTTCGACGATTTTTCACGATATTCAATTCCTACCTCCGACCCTGCAGTACCGGGCACTTGGCAGCGTTGGGCCGACACCTCGGCTTTTATCAATTCCGGATTTCCTATTGCACCTCCAACGATTGGTGTGGCATCTTTAGACGGACTTCGTGCAGATGGATATCCGTATAATTTCGCAGATGAATTTTCTTATGGAAGTGCAGATACTTTAACTTCATTGCCCATTGATCTATCCGGATTAACAGCAGCAAATCAGGTTTTTCTTTCATTCTTTTATGAAGGCGGCGGACTCGGAAATTCTCCAGATGCGGGAGACAGTTTAATTGTTGAATTTTATTCGCCTTTCGGCGCAGGACAATGGACGCAGGTTTGGACCAGTCCGGAAGTATTTCAAACAGACGTCTTCGAACAAACTTTTATTGCGGTGAACACACCGGAATATTTGCTCGATGGATTTCAATTTAGATTTAGAAATTTTGGAACTCTCAGTGGTGCTTTCGATCATTGGCATATCGACTACGTTCAATTGGATGCAGGCGTAGATTCAAGCAACGTCATCTTCGACGAAGTATGCATGCAATTTCCACTTCGCACCTTGTTGAATGAATACACCGCCATGCCTTTAACGCACTTCGCTGCGAATGCCGCCAATAACATGGCTTCAAGTATTGCTGTGCAGGAAAGGAATTTAGGCAACGACGAAAACATTGTAACCAACTACAGCATTACCAAGCAAGACGGGACTTCACAAGTTTTCAATGCTGTTGATTTCAACACCGCATTAAATGCAAATTCTTCTTTCACAAGAACGATTAACCTGAACGGATTTACTTACAACGTTACACCTATCGATACGTGTTCGTATTTCGATGTGAAGACGTATATCAATCCGACCGATGCTCGTTTGCAAAACGATACGGCCACTCTTCGTCAGTATTTATATAACTATTACGCCTACGACGACGGCACCGCAGAGCGCGGCTATTCAAACGCTGCGGCAGGTGGAATGATTGCCATGAAGTTTCGTGCGGAAGTGGCGGATTCTCTTTTGGGATTGTTCGTTTATTGGCTTCCATCAGGAGTAAATGTAACGGCTGAAACTTTCTTGTTGCGCGCTTGGAGCGACGGTGGCACTGAGCCAGGAACAGAGTTGGGCGAGAATTTCAATTATCATCATCCCGCTTTTTATACTCACGGTGAAAATTATTTCTCTTATTATTCTTACGACACCCCTCTTGCTGTTACTGGAAACTTTTACGTGGGTTGGGTTCAAAGCGGAAGCGCTGGACTTCCTGTTGGAAATGACAAAAGTGGAACCATTAACTCAACCAAAGTATTTTACAACAATGGATTTCAGCAACCGTGGCAGCAATCAAGCATCAACGGCGCGCTTATGATTCGTCCGGTATTTAAATCTGGAAAATCTTCGGTTTGGAATTCAGTCAGTGAGATACAAACCATCACTCCTTCCGTTTACCCGAATCCGTTCAGCGAAAGCTTTACCGTTCAAGGATTGAATGAAAATTCAACCTATACGATTTCGGTTATTTCATCGACAGGGCAATTGATTTCATCTTCCATTCAAACACATGTTACACGTGTTGAAATGGAGAACAGCCATTTGTCGAACGGCATTTATATCATTCAAATCACAAACAATTCTACACAAGAAATCATTCGCTTAAAAGCAATGAAACAATAAGATGGAAGAAAACGAAATTCTAGACGAACAGGAAGAAGGGTTTTTCGAGCATCATCGAATTGTATCAGACAAAGGCCAAAAGCTAATGCGCTTAGACAAGTTCTTGGTAGATCGCCTGGAACGCACTTCGCGGAATCGCATTCAGAATGCTGCCGAGGACGGTTATGTAAAAGCAAATGGTGTAGCTGTTAAAAGCAGTTACAAGGTAAAGCCGAACGATATCATAACCATAGAAATGCCTTATCCCGTGAGGGATATGGAGCTTATTGCTGAGGACATACCCATTGAAATTGTCTACGAAGACGACGCCTTGGTTATTCTTATGAAGCCTAAAAACATGGTTGTTCATCCAGGCTTCGGAAATTTCTCGGGCACCTTGCTTAACGCTATGCTCTTTCATTTTCAAAACTTACCCATGAATCCAGATGCCCGTCCGGGGTTGGTTCACAGATTGGATAAGAACACAACGGGACTTATGGTAATAGCGAAAACCGAAGAGGCGCTTACGCATTTGGGTAAGCAATTTTTTGACAGAACGCTCGACCGACGATATGTTGCGCTCGTTTGGGGCGATGTGAAGGAAGACGGAACGGTGATTGGAAATACAGGACGAAGTTTAAAAGACAGAAAAGTGTTCACTGTATTTCCTGAAGGCGATCATGGGAAGCATGCGGTAACGCATTACAAAGTCTTGAAACGATACGGTTATGTGACATTGGTAGAGTGTAAGTTGGAAACCGGAAGAACGCATCAGATTCGTGTTCACATGAAGCACATTGGTCACACACTCTTCGGAGATTTTGAATACGGTGGCGACCGAGTGTTGAAAGGAACGACCTTCACCAAGTACAAGCAGTTCGTGCAAAACTGTTTAGATTTATTACCAAGACAAGCCCTTCACGCAAGAACGCTTTCCTTCACCCACCCCACTACTGGCGAATGGATGAGCTTCGAAAGTGAACTTCCTGCGGATATGCAAGCAGTTCTTGATAAATGGCAGAACTACTCCGAAAATAGTATGAAGGGATAGTGGTCGTAATACAAATCTTGACTTAAATTGGGTTAAACCCAACTGAACAATCACCCTTCCAAATGGTTTTACACGTATGAAACGTAAAAAATTTATGGCATACATCCTATTGGCCGTGGCCGTTCTGTTCATTCTTTTTCAATCGTTCGTATACATGTCGACCAACAAAACCAAAGAGCAACCGTACACGGTTCTAGAAAAAGACGGAGACATTGAAATCCGATTGTATCCTTCTGCTACGTTAGCAACAGTGCAGTCGAAAGCCAATTCTTACGACGAAATTGCTAGCCCTGGATTCCGAACCTTGGCGAGTTATATTTTCGGTGGAAACGAAAGTGAAACTCAAATTGCAATGACCTCACCGGTTCAAATGGACATTAACGACAGCTTATCTTCCATGAGTTTCGTTATGCCTGAAGGCTATGACATGAACAATCTTCCGAAGCCAAATAACAGCCAAGTTATTTTGTCGCAAACGGAAGAGCAAGTGATGGCTGCTATTCGGTTTAGCGGCTTCGCAGACGATGAATCTCGAGAGAAACACAAACAAGAACTTCTGAATTACTTGAATTCTAAAGGCATTCAGACCAAAGGCAATTTCAAATTTTTAGGATACAATCCACCCTACCAGCTTGTCGGAAGACGCAACGAAGTGGTGATTGAAATTGTTCGATAATCTCTGTTGAATGAAATACCTTCGTGATGGGAAACATCATGAATCAAAAAAGCTATTCCTTATCCTTTCAAAATAAATCATTCAAAGTTGTTGAATGGAGTAAATCCGACAACCCAACAGAACTGATTTTATGCTTGCATGGATTCGGAAGAAGTCCGGAAGACTTCGATTCATTTGCACATTCGCTGAAGGACTATGAACGACTTGTTGCAATTGGATTTTGGTCTCACAAAGACAGCGATTCATTTACCACAGAAGAATTAAAAGAAGGATTGCCAGTTCAATCGTGGGTTGAGCAATTTCATTTTTTATTGAACCATTTTCAAGTGGAAAAATGTAAGCTCATTGCTTACAGCATGGGCGGCAGACTCGGGCTAATGCTCATTCAACATGCTGGAGAAAAAATATCATCTGCGCAATTCTTGGCGAGTGATGGGCTAACTCGAAACAAATTGTACGCCTTCACTGTCGGCACTTGGGTTGGAAGGAAAATGGCAAATGGATTGAAGAAAAACGCAAGTGTTGTCATTGGCCTAGCACGAATTTTAAAATCACTTAAACTCCTTCCTGTTAAATTATTTCGATTTGTGGAATATTACATGCATGAGCGATCTATGCGCGAACAGGTATTCAACGTTTGGATGGGCTATCGGCATTGCTATCCGGTAATGAAAAGCGTCGCGCAGTCTCTTGAAAAGAATAAAATTCCAACTGAATTTATTTTCGGAAAATACGATGTGGTGATTCCATGGAAACATGGAGAAAGACTTCGATCTATGACTTCTCATCTTCCGAATGTTGAATGGAAGGAAGTAGATAAGGGGCATCGTCTACTCTAGTGAACTACAAGATACTTCGTAAGATTTTTCAAAAGATTCAATATGAAAGATGCGTTGCAAGATGTTTCACAAGTGGCGATTTCTTGCGAAGCATCTTTCTGTAAAGAATCTTGCAACGCATCTTTTCGCCGAAATCAAGTTTGTCAACAACTGTTAAAATCTCTACTTGCACCATAACAGTTTAAGGTTGTAATTTCGCAATCGTATTAGAAACAAGCGCCTTACTTCACCCTACGAAGCGAGATAAAAAAAAAATGCCCAAAGACAAAAGCATTAAGTCGGTCCTCATTATTGGTTCTGGACCCATCGTTATCGGACAAGCCTGTGAATTTGATTACTCTGGAAGCCAAGCTGCGCGGTCTTTGCGTGAAGAAGGCATTGAAGTAACCCTCATCAATAGCAATCCTGCAACCATCATGACCGACAAGGTCGTTGCTGACAATATATACCTGCTTCCACTTGAAACGGCAAGCATTGAGACCATTCTAAAAAATCACAAGATCGATGTTGTTCTTCCGACTATGGGCGGACAAACAGCGTTGAACCTTGCCATTCAGTGCGAAGAAAGCGGTTTGTGGGAACAATACGGTGTTCGCATGGTGGGAGTAGATACCAAGGCCATTGAGATCACTGAAAATCGTGAAGCGTTTCGCGACTTAATGATTGAAATAGGAGTGCCTATGGCTCCACAATTAACTGCAAAGTCATTCTTGGAAGGAAAAGAAATTGCTCAGGAATTCGGATTCCCTCTTTGTATTCGTCCTTCATATACGTTAGGCGGATCGGGCGCTAGCCTGGTTTACAATCAGTCAGACTTCGATCGTCTGCTTACACGCGGACTGCACCTCTCTCCTATTCACGAGGTCATGATTGACAAAGCGTTGATGGGTTGGAAAGAATACGAATTGGAATTGCTTCGCGATGCCAACGACAACGTGGTAATTATCTGTAGCATTGAAAACTTCGACCCCATTGGAATTCATACCGGAGACAGCATTACTGTTGCGCCGGCCATGACTTTAAGCGATACTACATTCCAAAAGATGCGCGATATGGCCATTATGATGATGCGCGCCATTGGAAATTTCGCAGGCGGATGTAACGTCCAATTCGCGGTTTCTCCAGATGCAAACGAAGACATTATTGCCATTGAAATTAATCCGCGCGTTTCGCGCTCTTCAGCACTAGCCTCGAAAGCAACTGGATATCCGATTGCGAAAATCGCTGCGAAACTAGCCATTGGTTATCACCTCGACGAACTACAAAATCAAATTACCAAAAGCACTTCGGCTTTGTTCGAACCAACCTTGGATTATGTGATTGTGAAAATACCTCGTTGGAACTTCGACAAGTTCCCTGGATGCAATCGTGAGTTAGGTTTACAAATGAAGAGCGTTGGTGAAGTAATGGCTATTGGAAGAACATTCCAAGAAGCGCTTCAAAAGGCTTGTCAATCCTTAGAAATCAACAGAAACGGCTTAGGTGCCGACGGCAAAGAACTTCGTGATCAGCAAGAAATATTAGACTCACTCGAACACCCAAGTTGGAATCGTATTTTCCACATTTACGACGCCATTAAATTGGGAATTCCATTCAAGACCATTCAAGAAAAAACACGCATCGATTTGTGGTTCTTGAAGCAGATTGAAGAATTACTTCAGTTGGAACGCGTTATTGAAAAGCACACGCTTGCTTCCATTCCGAAAGAATTGTTGTTCGAAGCGAAGCAAAAAGGTTATGCAGATAGACAAATCGCTCACCTTCTGAAATGCTTGGAAAGCGAAGTGTACACCAAGCGCGACGAGATGGGCATTCAGCGTGTTTACAAATTGGTAGACACCTGCGCTGCAGAGTTCGAAGCGAAGACGCCGTATTACTACAGCACGTTTGAATTCGAGAACGAAAGTGTTCGTTCCGAAAACAAAAAAGTTATTGTGTTGGGAAGTGGACCGAACCGAATTGGTCAAGGTATTGAATTCGATTACTCGTGTGTACACGGTGTGCTAGCAGCGAAGGAATGCGGATATGAAACCATCATGATCAATTGCAATCCGGAAACCGTTTCAACCGACTTCGACACAGCAGACAAATTGTATTTCGAACCCGTTTTCTGGGAACATATTTACGACATCATTCGTCATGAAAACCCCGTGGGAGTAATTGTTCAGCTTGGCGGGCAAACCGCATTGAAGCTAGCAGCAAAACTACAGCGCTACGGAATTAAAATATTAGGAACCTCTTTCGACGCCTTAGACTTGGCGGAAGACAGAGGCCGTTTTTCAAATTGTTTGAAGGACAACAACATTCCGTATCCAGATTTCGGAGTGGTGGAAAACGCAGAGCAAGCCATTGAGCTTTCGAAAAATTTAGGCTTCCCGTTGTTGGTTCGTCCGAGCTATGTACTGGGTGGACAAAAAATGAAGATTGTAATTAACGAACACGAATTGGAGCAGCACGTGGTGAATATTCTTAACGACATGCCCGACAATCAGATTTTGTTAGACCACTTCTTGGAAGGCGCTATTGAAGCCGAAGCCGATGCGATTTGCGACGGAACAGATGTTTACATCATTGGCATTATGCAGCACATTGAACCTGCTGGAATTCACAGCGGTGACTCGTACGGTGTATTGCCTCCGTATAACTTGGGCGACCTTGTTATGACACAGATTGAAGAGCACACGAAGAAGATTGCCTTGGCGCTTGGAACGGTGGGGTTGATAAACATTCAGTTCGCCATTAAAGACGACGTTGTATACATTATTGAAGCGAATCCGCGTGCATCGCGCACGGTGCCATTCATAGCGAAAGCCTACGACGAACCGTATGTTAACCACGCTACGAAAGTCATGTTGGGTGAATTGAAGGTGAAGGACATTAACTTCCAACCGAAACGCAACGGCTACGCAATCAAAATTCCTGTATTCAGTTACGAAAAATTCCCAGAAGTAAACAAGGAACTCGGTCCGGAAATGAAATCAACTGGCGAAGCCATCCGATTCATCAAAGACTTGAAAGATCCGTTTTTCAGGCAGATTTTTTCGGAGCGCAACTTATACCTTTCGAAGTAATTCCGCGGAGCGGTCATCACACAAAGTGTGTCATCGCAACTTCGTTGCGTCATCACCGAAGGTGTTAAAGCCCTTTAATATAATTGTCAAACGAATCATTAAACGCCGTCCCTCCCGCTGTGCGGTGTTTAGACAGTTGTTTGAATTCCACCAAAGACCACAACACGAATTCCATTAAGAAAGGAACGTCAGCGGTTGCAACGTTAGGTTGATACTTGTTTAACAGAATTACAAGCGGTTCAACGGAAAGGAGCGCTTTCACATAAGTTTCTTCATTCGATTCATCGGTGAGTTCAAAGGCATCTGCTTCGAAAAACCAGTTGATGATTTCATCGTACGGAGTTTCTTGATCTTGCTTTTTCAGCTTTTCAATTTTCGGGAAGTATTGAACGAACAAGGTCTTGGTGGCTTCTGCTATCAAGTGATTC
>CAMDFE010000030.1 GCA_945897395.1 Chryseobacterium gleum
AAGGAGGAATCCGCCTGGATCAATCATGCCTAAATAGAAATCACTTGCGCCTCCACCGAAAGAGGATTGTACGGCATCCAAAGTCACCAAATCAGTCGAACTCGTTTCGCCAATGAAATACACTTCGCCTTGAAAGCCGACAGATAAGGAGGTCAATTGTTCGTCGCCACTTCCGCCGTAATAAGAGCACCATTCCAATGTTCCATCAGGAAATAACTTCAAAACAAATCCATCACGCGGGCCACCGCCGTATACAGTCTGCTGACTCGCTGAAGCAAATGCCGACATAGAACTCGTGCTTCCCGCAACGTAAATTCCCCCGTACGGATCAACAACAATATCGTTTCCAACATCATTTCCTGTTCTTCCGTAATACGTTGACCACAAGCGTTGATTCAAGGCGTTGAACTTCACAACATAAACGTCATTGCTTCCACCCAGCAATCCTTGATAGCCTAAGTAAGAAATTAACGTGGTTGAATTGGTGGCTCCTGTTAAATAATAATCTCCATTTGCATCGGTGAAAATTCCACGTGAATCATCAAGCCCTGTTCCACCGTAATATGAAGTCCAGATAACCGATGGATCCAATACAATTTCTCCAGTGGTATTCGAAGGAATTTCGAATTGAATTGTATTCCCGTTCACAATAAAATTTCCATCAATACTTTTTTCTTGATTGAAATAAACGGGTTTAGCGTCGCTCACTTCACCTAACTCACCTTTAACGATAAGCGCTCCATTATCTAGTTTTTCCAATTTTTCCGCGCCTTCAACATACATACTAATTTGCTTTGCGGCTTCGGCATCTTTCGCAATGAATTCATATTTCAATCCGCTTTCTGTGATGAACATTCTCCAATCCACTCCCGGATAAACATTTGAAAGTCGCACCTCCTTGAATGCACTTACCGCATTCAAACTTCCGTCTAAAAAATACTTCTCGGTGTAATCCGTCTTCTGCGATCCCTTGGCAACAGCAGTTTCAGAACATCCTTTCCAATTCACATCAACACGCTCTGCGTATACCCCGTCGTTGTTATAACGCTTGAACTGGTAGGTTAAGCCTGTCTTGCGAATGAACACATCCATTTCAGAAGTAGCGTAAGTAAACAAAACCGACTGATCTAGTTGGCCTTTTTCATTTTTTACTTGCCCTTTATTCTCAATGAAAAAAGAATTATTAGCTAAAGCGAAGTTGCTCGTGAGCATAACAATAGCTGAAAGGAATAGCGTGTATAAAGTTTTCATACGAAAGTATATTCGGTGTTACGCTAAAGTAGAAATTAGGTTACACCAAACCCGAACGCTCATTCGAACCTTACAAACGATGCAATGTTAACTCTTCCATTTATCGCGTAGCGTCATCCCGAAGGGTCATCGCGCAGCGTCATCCACGAAGTGGTCATCCCGAAGGGTAAGGGTTATCTAAATACACTCAATCGCTCCGCATCTAGGCGAATCATAATAAACAACAGAATGGTAAACGCCATAAGCGAAGACCCGCCGTAACTAAAGAAGGGTAGGGGAATACCTATGATCGGAGCAAGCCCGAGCACCATTCCAATATTAATGAGCAAATGCATGAATATGATTGCCGCTACGCAATAGCCGTAAACCCTGGAAAATTGAGAACGTTGCCGTTCTGCCAATACCACCAATCGATATATAAGCGTGAAGAACATTAGAATTACAGTTACACTTCCAAGGAATCCCCACTCTTCTGCGACTGCACTAAAAATAAAGTCGGTCCATTGTTCAGGCACGTAATTGTTTTGGGTCATCGGTCCTTGGTGAAACCCCCTTCCAATCAACCCCCCAGAACCCACGGTAATTTTCGCCATCTCGGAATTGTAGGTCGCGTCTTGCCTTTCAACCGGAAGTGAAAGCATAACATAAATACGCTCTTTGTGATGCTTTTCAAGCACGTTGTCTACGATGTAATTTATTGAAAACGCAAGACTCGAAGCTAGCACCATAGAAATGACAACCACAGAATAAAGCATTCTTCTTGATCGTGGGACAACAAAATTTCGAACGAAAATCAAAGCAAGAATTGATAACCCGAAGAGGGAAATAATAAAAGTCCAAATAGAACTCAATTCTCCGAAATAAGGATAAGTCGTTCTTCCAGCACCAATAACAATACTCAACGTTCCTATGACCACACTGGCAAATCCAGCGATAAGGACATTGCCCGACATTCCTTCACGATACATAACCAAAATGAATGCAAGGAACGTTAACAATGAACCCACGTCGGGCTGAAGTAAAATCAAAAATGCCGGCAACCCAATGATTGCGAACGCCTGAATACGCGTTCGTAAATTTTTCAATTGCATTCCTGAGCTGGAAATAAATTTGGACAGAAATAGCCCAACGCCAATCTTAGAAAATTCACTCGGCTGAATTCCAAAATCGCCAATACCAAACCACGCCTTCGCGCCATTTACTTCCTTTCCAATAACCAAGACAAGCATGAGCAAAAGCACAAAAAAGAAATATATGTAAACGGCTAGTTTATTGAATACCTCTGCATCTAAATAAAGGATGACTACAATTAAAAAAACACATGCCCCTATCCAGACCAACTGTTTTCCGTACTCTTCGGAAAACGTAAACGGACTTGGCAATAGCGGGTTAAACGCGGCGCTATAAATAGAAAGCCATCCGAACAAAACCAACGTCCCGTAGAGCGCAATAGTGCCCCAGTCGAGTTGTAAGTTCTGTTTCCCTGACGCTGCCATTAGTTCAAAATTTTCGCGTTCATGATTAATTCTTCTCGTCCCTTGTTCGTGGTTCCTCCCTTCAAATACTTTTCAATCATTAAACTTGAAATAGGGGCGGCCCACGTTCCGCCAAATCCTGCGTATTCAACATAAACAGCCAATGCAATTTTCGGATTCTCTTTCGGAGCAAAGCAAACGAACACGCTGTGATCTTCACGAGGTTCGTTTTGAACCGTTCCTGTTTTTCCACAAATAACAATATCAGAAAGCTTAATGCTATTGGCCGTTCCGCCGGGGCCAACTACTTTTTCCATAGCGTTTACTACGGTTTCAAAATATTCTGGTTTTACCCCAACATCTACCCGCGTTACATATTCGGCACGTGCAGATCCGTCTCTTCCAATTTGTCTTACAGTGTGCGGGGGAACATAGAAGCCGCGATTTGCAATGATGCAGACGAGATTGCACATTTGAACGGGGTTAATCAACATCTCACCTTCACCAATTGCAATGGAATAAATGGTTGAAAAATTCCATGCGTCCACACCGTATTTCTTGTTGTAATATTCTGCACTTGGAACATTCCCCTTTTTCATTCCGGGAAGGTCGCTCCCTAAAGTTGAACCGAAACCAAGCTTTCGAATTTGTTCGTTCCAAATTGAAAGGCCAATAGCTGCATCTTTCGCGCGATTGTTAGGGTCTCTATTCGCTTCAACGACACGCTGCAACACCCCTCTAAAATAGGGGTTGCAGGAATGAACTATCGCCATCTCCAGATCGTCCATGTTATGCGCCCCGTGACACCCAATAAGCCCTCTATTGCACGCAATGCGAGTGTCTTTTGTTATTGATCCCAGCTGCAAAGCCGTAAGTGATTGCGCCAATTTGAAAATAGATCCCGGTCTGTATTGTGCTTGTGTAGCGCGATTGAAAAGCGGCTTCATCGGATCCTTAGCTAAGGCCGAGAAGTTTTGTCCGCGAGCTCTTCCAACCAACAAATTAGGGTCAAAGGTTGGAGCCGAAACTAGCGCTAAAATTTCTCCTGTTGAGGGTTCAATGGCCACAATACAACCTCGCTTGTTCTGCATTAACTGCTCACCATACTTCTGCAACTCCGCATCAATGGTTGCATACAAATCCACCCCCTCTTGAGCGGCACTGTCGAGTTGACCATTCGCAACACTGTGTTCAACTCCGAGATTATCGCGATAAACATATTTAATTCCGCGTTTTCCACGAA
The DNA here is from genome assembly GCA_945897395.1 of Chryseobacterium gleum. Classification (GTDB taxonomy): domain Bacteria; phylum Bacteroidota; class Bacteroidia; order Flavobacteriales_D; family Sanyastnellaceae; genus CAIZGX01. The sequence continues at coordinate 3,970 of CAMDFE010000030.1, forward strand.
GTTCTTTCTCGTAAGACTTTTCTATTCCATTCAATCCGATATAATCGCCTTTGCGATAATCCGGATTCTTCTCCAAAATGTCTTTATTCACCTCTCCGACATCGCCCAATAAAAGCGATCCAAGGCTTTCCGGATAAGTGCGCAACGTTCTCGCTTGAACAAAAAAGCCCGGAAATTTATACAGTCGCTCTGCAAAGAGTGCATACTCCTCAGGAAGCATTTGTTTAATAACCGGAGATGGCTTGTACTTAACGTTCGGATAGGTGGTTGATTTTTTTAAGATTTCCTTCAACTCCTCGTAAGGCAGATTCACCAACTTACAGAATTCAAGCGTGTCGAAAGGTAAAACTTCTTTCGGCAAAACCATAAGGTCATAAACGGTTTGATTCGTTACTAAAACTTTTCCGTTACGGTCAAAGATGTTTCCTCGAGAAGGATAAACAACAACTTCTCTCTCCGTTAATCGCGAACCTTTATTCTTCCATTCGCTGGTGGCAACCTGGAGCGCGAAGAGACGCACTATGAATATGACACAGATGGTTCCAACAATAAACAAGAAGGTGTAACGGCGATTGTCGTTGTTCAAAATAATTAGCTGCTTTTCTTATTTGGCGAAATTAAGAGTTGCGCCAAAATCATAAGCAATAAAGTTGCTATAGAACTTAACAAAATATGAAACAACTGAAAGAAAAATTTGTCCCAACGCAAAAATTCAAAAAAGATAAGCCATGAATGATGCACCAGTGTTAGAATTCCCGCATAGGTCGTGTACCAAGCCAATCCCATTTTTTGTATGGTTGGCTTCAGGCTTGAATCGTACCCTTCTCTTGGCGCCAACATGTTTTGAACCAAGGGCTGCAAGAATGCAAGGAGCAGGCAAGCGGACGTGTGAAGCCCTGGAGGTCCTGTAAATAAATCCATCAGTATTCCAGTAAAAAATCCTATCAACAACAACAGCCAACGCGGTGTGTCGAATGGAAACATTAACAAACTAAATATGTAAATAAACGGAAGAACCAATCCGTCAAACAATTGAATTCGACTAACCACCAAGGCTTGCACGAGTACGAATAAAAATATGCGCAAATAGTTCATCATTCTCCTCCGTCTGCAATAATTTGTTGTTGTTGAAGAGAGTCAATCTCCATTTTCTGAAGGTTCTTTACCACCTGCACCCACGCTACCTTTCGGTAATCAGTTGCCAACTTCACTTTAATTCGATGGAAATTTTCTTCCGGCTTATCTTCCAAAGCTTCAACACTTCCAATTAACATTCCTTCTGGAAAGTGGCTTGAAAAGCCTGTTGTAACTACGGTATCACCGACATTAACATAGACGTGTTTTGGAATTTCTTTTACAAACGCAAAAAGTGGATCTCCACCGGGCCATTCCAAAATTCCGAACTCCCCTGTTCCTTTCATCTTCACAGAACCTTGAAATTTCGTGTGAAGAACAGGCATAACAATCGAATAATTTTCACTTACACTACTCACAATTCCAACAATACTTCCGTTTGCAATAACCCCCATTTCAATGCCGATCCCTTCAGAATATCCCTTATTCAACGTTAAATAATTTCGCTTTCTGCTTACTGTCGCGTTAACAACCTTCGCGGGGGTGTATGTGTATTGCTGACGAGCGCTTTGTGCCTTAAACGTTGCGGTGTCTGAAGTAATATAATTTTCTGGAAGAAGACTTCGCAGGGCCGCGTTCTCAATAGCCAATTGATCGTTAATTTCAGCTAACCTTAAATAACTCGTGAACTCATCGCGTTTTTCGTAGATGTATCCTGCGAAGTCAGAGCTGTGACGAATGAATTCTTTTCGGTGAAAATTGTTTTCGGAAAATAAAACAATCATTGAAAAAACCTGAAGCACCAAGAACAACAAAAGCACGTGAAATCGTTGCAACAATGCTAAAAGATTACCCATTCTGCTTTCGTGTTAACGAATTACTCGCGCATTAAGAATTGGAAGCGGTTGATGTTTTTCAACGCAATTCCTGTACCTCTCGCTACTGCACGCAACGGGTCGTCGGCAACGTGAACAGGTAATTTCGTTTTACGGTTGATACGCACATCTAATCCGCGGAGCAATGCCCCACCACCGGCTAAATAAATACCCGTCTTGAAAATATCTGCTGATAATTCTGGAGGAGTGTTTTCCAAACAACTCATGATTGCTTCTTCAATTTTAGAAATTGATTTGTTCAACGCATGAGCGATCTCCTTGTAAGAAACCATAATTTCTTTTGGAATACCTGTAACTAAGTCACGTCCGCGAACGCTGTAATCAGCAGGCGGAACTTCTAAGTCGTCAATTGCAGCGCCTACCTCAATTTTAATTTGTTCTGCTGTGCGCTCACCAATTAAAATGTTATGATGACGACGCATGTAATCTTCAATGTCTTGTGTAAGTTCATCTCCAGCTACACGAATGTTTTTGTCTGTTACAATTCCGCCCAAAGCAATAACTGCAATTTCAGATGTGCCGCCTCCGATGTCAATAATCATATTTCCCATCGGCTCTTCCACGTCAACGCCAATACCAATTGCAGCGGCCATTGGCTCGTGAATCAAATAAACTTCTTTCGCACCTGCGTGTTCTGCAGAATCTTTAACCGCACGTTTTTCAACTTCAGTAATTCCAGATGGAATACATATTACCATTCTCAAAGAAGGTTGAAACATTTTTCCGCCTTTGTTAATCATTTTGATTAACCCTTTGATCATATCTTCAGCAGCATGGAAATCGGCAATTACACCGTCTTTCAATGGACGAATTGTCTTAATATTCTCGTGCGTTTTACCATGCATCTGTTGCGCTAATCGACCAACAGCAACGGTTCTACCCGAAACTCGGTCACGAGCTATGATAGATGGTTCATCTACAACAACCTTATCGTTCATGATAATGATTGTGTTTGCCGTACCTAAGTCAATGGCAATTTCTTGTGTTAGGAAACTAAACAGTCCCATGCTTTTCCTTCTTTAAAATAGGTTAATTGAAAACGCTTCGATAGAGTTACAAAGATAAGCGCGCATCAAGCATATTAACGAATTGATAAGAATTTTTTTGCGGCGTGTGTTTTGAGTTAATTTCGCAAAAAAATAACTATGTCATTCGAACTACCAAATTTACCTTATTCGTACGATGCCCTTGAGCCAAACATCGATGCTCGCACGATGGAAATACATCACGGTAAGCACCATGCTGCATACACCACAAACTTAAATAACGCTATTGCTGGAACCGATTTAGAAAATCTAACTATCGAAGAAGTTATGGTGAAAGGTTTCGACACCCCTGCGGTTAGAAACAACGGTGGTGGATTTTACAATCACAACCTATTTTGGGAATTGCTTTCGCCAAACGGCGGAACAGTAACTCCAACTATGGAAGCCGCCATTAACGAGGCTTTCGGATCATTCGACGCGTTCAAAGAATTGTTCGTGAAGGCTGCAATGACTCGCTTCGGTTCAGGATGGGCTTGGTTGTGTGTAAAAGATGGAAAACTTGAAGTTTGCTCAACTCCAAACCAAGACAATCCGCTTATGCCAAACGTTGGCTGCTCTGGATTTCCAATCCTAGGATTAGATGTATGGGAACACGCTTACTACTTGAACTACCAAAACAGACGTCCAGATTACATTCAAGCTTTTTTCAATGTTATCAATTGGGAAGTGGTTGAAGCTCGTTACAACAGCGCGAAGTAATTCTTCCAATTAAATTAAATAATTAAGCCCTCGAGATTCTCGGGGGTTTATTCTTTTCGGGCTCTTAAAACGAAGTTTTGTCCCAAATAAAAACGACGCACTTGCTCGTCGGAAGCCACTTCTTCTGCGCTTCCGGACTTCAAAATATTTCCGTCGTACAAGAGGTAAGCGCGATCTGTTATTGTCAGCGTTTCTTGCACATTGTGGTCTGTAATTAAAATTCCTATGTTGCGCTCTTTCAACTTCCAAACGATTCGCTGAATGTCTTCAACGGCAATGGGATCAACGCCTGCAAAGGGTTCGTCTAATAAAATAAATTTCGGGTCCGTTGCCAATGCACGAGCAATTTCAGTTCTTCTGCGCTCGCCGCCACTGAGGTGATGGCCAATGTATTTTCTTCTTTCGGTTAGTCCAAATTCTTCCAATAGCGCATCTAGTTTTTCCGTTTGCTCTTTCTTTGAAAGCTCTGTCAATTCAAGCACAGCTTTAATGTTGTCTTCAACGGATAACGAGCGAAATATAGAGGCTTCTTGCGGCAAATATCCAACGCCCATCTTCGCTCGTTTGAACATGGGCATATGCGTAATCTCACTATCATCGAGCAACACTTTTCCATGATTGGGTTGAATTAATCCGGTTACCATGTAGAAACTCGTCGTTTTACCCGCCCCGTTCGGCCCGAGTAATCCAACGATTTCACCTTGCTCAACGTGAAACGACACGTCTTTTACAACGGTGCGCTTTCCATAGATCTTCTGAATGTTTTCAGCTCTTAACTGCATAGTGCGAAAATAGGCATCAAAGCGCTTCTATCTGCAACGACCTTGGTAAAAGAGCGAAGGTCATGCGATGATGCTCGCACGCCCCGAATTCCGAAATAGCTGCACGATGTGCCTTCGTCGGATATCCCATGTTTCGATCCCATGAGTAATGTGGAAATTCCGCGTGCAGATTCAACATGAATTCATCGCGATGTGTTTTTGCTAAAACCGAAGCTGCTGCAATATTCATAAAGCGCGCATCTCCCTTAATCATGCAGGTATGCGCGTATCCTTCCATGGCATAAAATCGGTTGCCATCTACTAAAAGATGAGAAGGTTTTTTCTTCAATTTCAGCGTAGCCCGCTGCATCGCCGTTATTGACGCGCGCAGAATATTCATCTCATCTATTTCCTGCGGTGAAACAAACTGCACGTTCCAGGCTACCGCCACTTTCTCGATGATAATTCGAAGTTCATCGCGATGCTTCTTACTCATTTGCTTCGAGTCGTTCAAACAAGGATGTGAAAATCCGTCAGGAAGTATAACTGCGGCAGCAACCACTGGGCCTGCGAGGCATCCTCTTCCGGCTTCATCTAAGCCCGCTTCGTTGCTATCTGTGTGAAAGGGTAACATTCTGTTCAAAAATAAAAAAGGGTTGGCCGAAGCCAACCCTTTTCGGTAAGTATTTATCGATTAATTATCTGCAAGAGTAAATTTAATCGGAATGGTCAAGAATACACGTTGAGAAACCCCGTTTTGTTTTCCAGGATTGAATTTGCCCAATTTCTTGCAAGCTCCCAATGCCTCTCTGTCCAATCCTTTTCCACCTTCTACACCGCGTGTTACAGTGAAGTTGGTTGGTGTTCCATCTTTCTCAACAACGAAGTTTACGAAAACGGTTCCTTCAATGTTCTGAGATTTTTCTTGCTCAGGGTATGCAATGTTGTTGTACAAACACTCATACAACGCCTTCTCCCCGCCCGGGTAGGCCGGCATCTCCTGCACGAATTGCAACGGGGCATCTTTGTCGTTTTTGTTATCGACTGGAGTATAAACCGCTATTGCGTCCGAAGGACCCATTGGACCGTCATCACCTTCGGTGGTTTCGTCTGCAATTTTTTCATCTTTCAATTTATCTTGAGATGGTGGAGGAGTCTCTACATTCTCTTCGATAACAATAGATGTAAATTGAATTTGACGAACCGTTGGTGGCGGTGGTGGCGGCGGTGGTGGCGGTGGTGGCGGTGGTGGCGGCTCGTTCGGATCTGTTGGCGGAGGCGCAATCATTTCTGTGTTCATTTCCACCTTCACCTCTTTCTCTTTCTTTTCGCCCTTGGCTAAAATGACTGGAACAATTAGCGCACCAGATACCAAGAAAATACCAGAAAACACTGCTATAGCTAGAACGCTACCGTACCTAGAACGAATTCTATAAGCGCCGTATGCTTTGTTTTTGTTTTCGAATACCTGCTCATTCCGCTCTGGGGCCATAATGCTATTCCAGCCGGCTTCAAAACCAAGGAATGTAACCGCAGCTGCTGCTGTAGCTACAGCCACCAAGTCTGAGTGGTTGCTAAGAAAATCAGTTACTGCTGACATAATGGTTTGCTTTTATAATGTGCAGTACAGGACTACACATCAATCGTTCATTTCAATTTTAATTCCGCTACTTTTTCTGGTGAAAGGAAAAGCAATGCTTCACGGGCTTCCATGTCCATGATGGCGCGCTTCTTCACGTTAGTAATATTCAATTCATCAATCGCATTTACAACGTTCTTCCACTTCGTGGTAGGGATTGTCTTTACTATAACGAACGGTGCTAGAGAATCGTTCGAAGCGTCTGCAATAAGTTCCTTAAAACGGAGATTTATTTTTTCGTCATCTTCGCGTGTATTACTCTTTCTCAACTCATCTCTTTGTTGATCTTTCAAAGTATTTACTTGCTCTACTACTCTTTTGTTTCTTTCAAGTAGCATAACACGTAAACCATCTTTAGAAAAATCTGACGTCTCTAATTTTGTGGTATCCTTTCTAAATTTTCCATGATAGTAGAAAATTTGATCGTCGGTTTCACCCACAATAATTGTCGTCGCTAAATCGTCATCCAATTTTGTTTGATCCTCCGGGGTTTCCAC
>CAMDFE010000031.1 GCA_945897395.1 Chryseobacterium gleum
AGCCAAAGGAAGCCAGTTGTTCGAATTGAAATCAAATGAAGGAACCGTAGGTGTCCCGTTATTGTAATAACAAAAGATTCTAGAAGTGTGGTTGTTACTCGGAGCAATGGGATCGAAGGATTTGCGATTGGTGATGAGTAAATCTTGCAGCCCATCTCCATTCAAATCCTCTAGAACCGGATAAGCTCCCGTTCCTAATTCAATCATATCGTGTTGAAGAAAATCGTCTTGTGTAAATTGAAAATTAGGAGTTGATTCCCCACCAATATTCTCGTAATACCAAACGCTGTTTACATCTTCCGCAGTGGCATATGCATTCGGAGAAACGAGTAAATCGCTTACTGCATTGTTATTTACATCCTCGTAATACGCGCAAGGAAACAAAGGCAAATTCACAGGAAGTGAATTTCCAACTTGAGCAGGAAAGTCTAATTGAACAGCAGTTGCGCTATCTAAACCGTTCACTGCATTTTCAAAATAGATGGCACCTAAATTATTTTCAGACACATCACCAATGACGAAATCTTTAATGCCGTTGTTATCCAGATCAATGGAACAAATCGAACTTCCGGTGTGCAAATTATTTTGCGAACGCGGATCGGTGACATTGAAACCGCAATCAAAATCGGCACCTTCTAAAATTGAGAAACTCTCCGGACTTTCTCCGAACATACCGTAGCATCTGTTCCCACAGATATAGCTTGTTGTTTCGCAGTTCCCTTCTTCAGACTGCATAGACTTAAAGAAGTAAATGGTTGTCGATTGTTCGGTGTATGCGAAAATATCTAGATCACCATCGTTGTCGTAATCCGTGATAGATGGAACGTCTAAACTTACGGTATAAATTGGCGCAGCAAACGGACTTCCAAAATCGTAATTCGACTGTATGGTAGCTCCATTGTCAACAGGTTCAAACGATAGCACGCCATTGGTTGAAGTGTTCTTCCACAATTTAATTCCGCTGTAATAATTAGTAAAAATATCTTCCTTCCCATCGCAATTGTAATCTCGTAATAAAACCCAATTGGTTAATCCGCTTGGAAAGGCATTGTTGTATTCGCGGGTGTATCGATAATAGGTATCGCCTTGCACATCGCCCATATTGATGAAAACAGAAATGCGCGAACCTATTCGATCGAAAATAAAAATATCCTTGTTACCATCTCCGTTTGCGTCTATCCTTGAAATCTGACACGAGTTCAATCCGCCCGCCCAAGGGTTCTGAAGATAAAATCCGTCTGCGCTAACCGGAGTTGTGTATGAGCGCGTAAGTGGCTGCGCGATGGCTATTCCGCAAGCGAAAAGGAACAATAAGACGACAGAGTATTTCATACCCCTCAAAGATAGCATTTGCACGTTAACACTTTAAGAAGTTTCTTTGCAGAATGAACGCATCTCTTACATTTCTATTGGTAGCATTGAGCATTGTCATTGCTGGAACGATTATTTTCTTTCTTATGGAAAAACAACATCGTCACAATGAGCAACGTTGGCAGTTAGAATTGCGCAAAGCCAATGCAAGTGCGCTCGCTTCTTTGCGTCTATCTGCTTATGAAAGATTAATTGTTATGTTGGAAAGATCAAGACCGAGCAGCATTGTCTTGCGCAGCAATCGTTCGGGAATGACATGCACGTTATTGCAGTTGGAAATGATTCGCAACATTCGCGAAGAGTTCGACCACAATGTTTCGTTGCAGATGTATGTAAGCGAACATACGTGGGCGAGTATTCAGCAAGCGAAGAGCGACATCTCTGAACTATTCAAGGTTTCTTATTCGAAAGTGAATCCGAACGACAACAGCATGTACCTCAGCAATTTCGTTTTAGAGATGGAAGCGGCTGTGGGTAATCCGGCTGTTGAGAATGCTTTGAGAATGTTAAGGATTGAGTTGATGTCGCATTACGCGAGTTAAGCGAATTTTTATATTGATTTTTACCATACCTTTATTAAAAATATAATTTAAAATGAAAAAACTAATAGTATTTCTTTTGTTTTTTCTTTTTATTAAAGAAGTGTTTTCTCAAACAGCCGGATGCACGGATGCTACTGCATGTAATTACAATTCACTGGCCACGATAGATGATGGGTCATGTACTTTCGCCCAACGCTATTATGCTGATACTGATGGTGACACATACGGAAACTTAAGCGTAGGTATTTTGAATAATGGAGGCGTAGTTTCTGTAGAAGAGAATGATGATATTGTTGTTGTTATTAATAATGTAGATATAATTAACTCGGGAACTGCCATTTACTTCCAGATCCTTGTCAATACCACATTGACTTTCGATTGGTCATATGTTTCGACAGGATCTACACCTATAAATACTCCAGTAACATGGTATAATTCTAATTACGGCGTTTTTGCTGGTCAGGAGCAATATCCAATATTAAATCCTAATGGCGGCACAACCCAGTCGGGAACGTTTACTGCTGCTTGTTTAGCAGGTAGCATTATTGCACTTTATCTCGAGAATATAACTCCAAATGTTGGCCCAGGGAGCACTACATTAATAATCTCGAATTTTAGTGCTTTCGCAGCCATGGATTTTCACTCTTGTGTTCAAGAGCCGGGTTATGTCTCAAATAATACCGATTGCAATGATAGTGACCCTGCTGTATACCCAGGTGCAACTGAAGTATGTAACGGTGTAGATGATAACTGTAACAATCAAATCGATGAGGGGCTATTGAGCGCTTACTACGCTGATACTGATGTTGACGGTTACGGCGATGCGGGTTCAAGCGTTCAATCTTGTACTCAACCAGCAGGATATGTTACCACTAACACGGACTGTAACGACAGCAGCGCTGCAGTTAACGTAGGTGCAACTGAAGTGTGTAACGGTATAGATGATAACTGTAGCAATCAAATCGATGAGGGGCTATTGAGCACTTACTACGCTGATACTGATGTTGACGGTTACGGCGATGCGGGTTCAAGCGTTCAAGCATGTTCTCAACCAGCAGGATATGTTACCACTAACACGGACTGTAACGACAGCAACGCTGCAGTTAACCCAGGTGCAACTGAAGTATGTAACGGTGTAGATGATAACTGTAACAATCAGATTGATGAAGGATTAACCTTCACCAACTACTATGTTGATACCGATGGAGACGGATACGGAGCAGGAACAGCAACGAATGCATGTTCTCAACCTGCCGGTTATGTTACCACTAACACCGACTGCAACAACAGCAACGCTGCAGTTAATCCAGGAACTACAGAGTCGTGTAACACCGCTTACGACGATAATTGCAATGGATTAATTAACGAAGGTTGCCAAGTATGCCCAGGGGGAGAAAATCCATCCACAGCAACTACAATCACTCCTGCTCTTTGGCCAAATTGTAGTCCCCCCGTTAGTGGCACATTGGTGAATGCATTAATTTCTAGTGATGCCAATACTATTTGCTTAACGGGTGAAGACAAGTGGCACCAATTCGTCGCAACTTCAGAAGGTGTTAGTATCGTTGTCAACTCAACGTCTACTAATATCTTAATTGAATTGCAAACAGCAGCTGGTGTTCTAGTAGCACAAGAGAATGCTGTGTCTGGTCTTGGTGGTGAAATTTTAAACCACAGCGGATTAACTGTAGGTCAAGTCTACAAAATCGGTGTGCGTAATTACAACAGTGCTTCAGGTTCTGGTGCTTACACCATCTGTGCTAAAATTTTGAAGCGCGGTGGTTGTGACTCCGGTCCAGGTCCATACACATTGTGTCAGAACTTCAAGGCAACTTGGGCTGGTGCAGTTGGAACCAGCTACACGTTTACATTCACTGGGGTATCTGGTCCTGCTTTGGGAAACGTATATACACGCACTCAAAGCTCAGACAACTGTCTCTTAAGCAGCGTATTTCCAACTTTACCTTACGGCTCTACCTACAACGTGCTAATCACAAATACATACACACTTCTCAACGCTGCTGGTGTAGCGGAATTCATTTCAGTTCCAGCTTTATCGCCTTGCACAATGATTACTAGTCCCCAGCCACTTACTGCATTGAAGTTAAATGACAGATGCGCTGCTGGACCGCGGAACCGCGGGGCCTCAGTAACATCTCTACCCTGGGTTTGTGGGATAAGTGATTGGCGCTGGGAATTCACCGAAGTAAATTCTATGGGTGCTCCAATTGCTGCTCCAATTACTGTAAACAGAGGCGCAGCTTCTAACCTCCTTAATTTGGGTAATGTAGTGCAATTGGCATACGGTAAAACGTACTCTGTTCGCACTGCTCCATTATTATCATATACTGGGTCGAATTATCTATGGGGAGCTCCGCAATGTATGAGTATATGTTCGAGTAACGGCAGTTGTATGGTTTTGGATTCCGACGGGAGACCACCGGCACCACAAACCGAGAAAATGGACAAAGCAGATGACGTAAACCTGAGTTTGTATCCAAATCCAACTCAAGGTGCCAGTGTGAACATTAACCTTACGGGTGTTGAATCAGAAAACGTACATATTCGTATAATAGATGCTATGGGTCGTCAAGTATGGAGCAACCGTTATTCAGTTAGTGGAGTGTTAAATACAAATATTAGCTTCGAACGTCCACTTGCACGGGGTTTGTACCTTGTTGAAGCCATCTTCAACAGTGAACTTCAAACCCAACGAATGCTGATTCAATAAACGCGTAAGAGGGCGACTTGCTTCGCGAGGGCGAACTGCTTCGCGAGGGTCTTTGACGAAGGTTGCAAGCAACGAGGGTCTTCGACGTTTCTAATTACGAAGTTCATCTAATCCTGACAACCCTTCCAACCTTAAGATCTCTCTCCACCGCTGTTATCTCAAACTCCCCAAGTCTTTTGGAGGAAGAAATGTAGATTAGACTTTCTCCATATACATTTTTCAAAATTGTATCTGGAAGATTTGCGAAAGAGATGCGTCCTGGGATTAAATGATGACCAATTTCTTTGTTCAATGCAACTCTATTGTTTGAAGGCACTAAAGCTTGATATTTATCGAGTCCCTTCGTGCGAAGAACTGCGTCGGAAGGGACTAACAACGTGTATTCGTTTTTCTCTATTGAATCAGCCCAAGCGCTCAATTCAACTAAACTGCCCCAAACAGAGGTTTCATATTCCGAATTCAAAAAAGTTAGAATATTCTCTTCCTTCTTCGAATAAACCGAACGTTCATTCGGCTTCGATGCCGAAATAGAATTGTCCGGCTCTGAAGAAGAACAGGCCTGCAACAGTAGAATTATTCCAATGTAGCAGGCCTGTTTCATTTCAATATAAAAATTAAGCTTTCACCTTCGGAGAGGCCGAAAGCAATGCTTCACTTGCGTAATCTTTAAAATTCTCAAAGTTGGCAACAAACTTCTCAGCCAAATCATTCGCCTTCGCGTCGTATGCATCCTTGTCTGACCAAGTGTTACGCGGATTCAACATTTCTGCTGGAACTTCTGGACAGGTCGTTGGCATTGCCAATCCGAACACTTCGTGCGTCGCGAATTCAACATCGTTCAACTTTCCTCCCAACGCTGCTGTAATCATTGCACGTGTAAAGCTTAATTTCATGCGACTTCCCACACCGTATGAGCCTCCTGACCATCCGGTGTTGATTAACCAAACTTGAGCACCGCTCTCATCGATCTTCTTTCCTAACATCTCAGCATAAGCCGTCGGATGCAGCGGTAAGAATGGCGCTCCGAAACATGCACTGAATGTCGTCGTTGGCTCAGTGATTCCAGCTTCAGTACCGGCAACCTTCGCGGTGTATCCGCTAATGAATTGATACATCGCTTGCTCTCTCGAAAGCTTACTAATTGGAGGCAATACCCCGAACGCATCGCAAGTCAAGAAGAAAATATTTTTCGGAATTCCACCTACACTTGGATTCATCGTATTATCGATGTGCTCCAGCGGATAGCTCACACGTGTGTTTTGTGTCTTCGCGCTTTCGGAATAATCAGGAGTCACTCCGTCGTCTTCGAATCCAATGTTCTCTAACAACGCCCCGAACCTAATCGCATCGTAAATCTGAGGTTCTTTCTCACGAGACAGGTCAATCGTCTTCGCATAACATCCACCTTCAAAATTGAAAACAGTTGTGTCCGCCCAGCCGTGCTCGTCGTCACCAATTAATCTTCTATTCGGATCGGAAGACAATGTTGTTTTTCCCGTTCCTGAAAGGCCGAAGAATATTGCAGTATCGCCGTCTTTACCTACGTTCGCAGAACAGTGCATAGACAATACATTCTTCTCGTGTGGAAGAACGAAGTTCAATACAGTGAAAATTCCTTTTTTGATTTCACCGGTGTAACCCGTTCCACCAATAATGGCCATCTTCTTTGTGAAATCGATAATTGCGAAATTGTGCTGACGCGTTCCGTCGATTTCTGGATCGGCCATGAATTCAGGCGCACAGATTACATGCCATTCTGGTGTCATGGTTGTTAACTCTTCCGCAGTTGGACGCAAGAACATGTTGCTTGCAAACATGTTGCTCCATGGAAATTCCGTTACCACACGCACATTCATGCGGTAGCGCGGGTCTGCGCAGACATAAGCGTCGCGTACATATACTTCGCGTCCGTTAAGGTGAGCGCACATACGTTCATACAAACGGGTGAATTTATCTGAATCGAATGGAATGTTGAATTGGCTCCACCAAACGCTGTTTTCAGTAGAAGCGTCTTTTACAATAAACTTGTCTTGTGGAGACCTGCCAGTGAATTCTCCGGTATCAATGGCTAAAGCGCCCGTATTCGTGAGTGTTCCCTGAGAAAGTAAAATGGTTTCTTCAACCAATTCTGCAGGTGTCATGTTCCAATATGCAGTGGAAACATGTTTAAGTCCGAGGTAGGCTAACGTTGCGCCTTCGGGACGTGTACCGATGTTTGTCATGAATAAAAATTTGGTTCGACTATCATTGAATCGTTTGGCAAATATAATAATAAAAAAAGGGGTAAGAATCCCCGAAACTCAACCCTTTCTCAACCATTAACGGTTTGAAATGTTGATTAATTATTCTAAGTATAACTCTATCAGACCTTCAGGGGCTGAAGTAGAAATGGTTTTGCTCTCGTCATCTATTTCTAAAACGAATTCGGGTTGAAGGGGAAGTAAGATGAGCTTGCCCGTATTGTGACGAATCTCTAGCTGTGGATTCTTTCTGTTTTCCACCACCTCTTCAACCACTCCAATACTGCCATGTGTTTGGTCGAAGACCTCGTATCCCACCCAGTTCACCATATCTCTTCGATCTTCATCTTTAACAGAAAGCTCTGTCAATCGGACGTAGACCATGGATTTCAAAAGTGCTTTCGCAGCTGCTTCATCGTTCACCCCAGCCAATCTCACTTTGGCGGAATCATTTGTCTTCGGTTCGAAAAGCTCAATTTTATATGGAACCAGACTATCCTTAATTTCCAAAAAAAGAAATTTCAATTCCTTATAATCAGCAACCTTTGAGGTATCTAGAAACACAGTCAACTCTCCTTTGTATCCATGAAGCCTGGTGATCTTTCCCAAGCAGTGCATTTCGTCTTTGTTCATGGTGCGAAGATAATGATGTAATTTTGCAGCACTTATGAAAAGATCACTTCAATCCATTATACCGCCGCCGCCAACGAATTTTGTTGGAGATGGCTTCAAGGTTCATCACTTCATTCCCGATTATTATTTGAGTATGGAAAGAATGAATCCATTTATTATGTTGGATTACGCTGCTCCGCATTACTTCCCTCCGACCGAAGTTCAGAAGGGTGTGGGCGTTCATCCGCATAAAGGATTTGAAACTGTAACCATTGCTTACAAAGGAAGAGTTGCGCATCACGATAGCGCTGGAAACAGCGGAATCATTGGCGAGGGAGATGTACAATGGATGACCGCCGCTTCAGGCATTCTTCACAAAGAATATCATGAACAAGAATTTTCAAAAGCAGGTGGAATATTTTCCATGGTTCAACTTTGGGTGAATCTTCCTGCAGCAGATAAACTTTCAAAACCGAAATATCAGGAAATTTTAAATACAAATATTCCGAAAGTAGAATTGCCAAATGATTCTGGAATTGTTGAAGTAATTGCTGGGAATTATGACGGTGCGAAAGGCGCCGCTTCGACCTTCACTGAAGTTCATGCTTTCAATGTGAAATTAAAAGCTGGAGGAACGGCGACTTTTTCTTTCAACGAAAGAAACAACACAGGAATTCTCGTAATTGCAGGAAGCATTACCGTGAATGAAGAGCAAAAGCTTGCAACCAGCGAATTCGGACTATTCAGCAACGATGGAGAATCATTCACCATCTCTTGCACCGAGGACGCAACCATACTCATTCTTTCCGGAGAACCGATTCTAGAGCCAATCGCGGCATACGGTCCTTTCGTAATGAATACCAAACAAGAACTCATGGATGCCTTCCATCAGTTTGAACGAGGCGAGTTCGGAGAACTTGAATAAATTCTAATTCCTCAAAATCAAATACTGATAAGCCACAAGCGAAAGTGAACTTCCGATAGTTACCGGTGCTCCAGTAATCGCATTGGTCCATGTTGAATTCAACAAGGCTGTGGGAATAGTGTAGATCGATGTGGAATTTCGGACATTGGCAACTACTAAAACTTGATCTGTATTCAGAACCTTTTTAAAACACACAACATTTGCATCTGCATAAGGCATTGGAGTTCCATAGCGTGCAACAGCAGATTGCGAATAAAACGCAAGCATGTCGCGGTAGTTCTGCTGCATATCTAAATTCACGGTCCAATTAATCGGAGAATTCGAAAAGAACGGAACGGTACTTACACGTCCAGCTTCTTGTCCGGTGTAGATTAGCGGCACTCCGTTATAATAAGTGGTAATCACCGAAGCACATGTTGCGCCTGCCTTTCCATTGAACAAAGTCATGGGCGTAGCTTCCCACGCGCTCTGATCGTGATTCGTGGTGAATCTCAGCTTGCGCTTTCCCGCAGGGACGCCAGCATATTCCGAAGTATTCGTAGTGTAAATGGTTGAAGGTGCACTACCCGCAAATACATTTTTTATGGAAGTATAAAAATCCCAGGCGTAGGTCATTTGAAATCCTGCAGCATAGTGATCAGCGCGGGTTCCTTCAGCAAGAAAAATTAAATTTCTATTTGGAATCGTATTGAGTGAATCGATGGCCTGCTTCCAAAAGTCATAAGGAACGCCGTCTGCATAGTCGCAACGAAATCCGTCGATGTTCGCTTCCAAGGTCCAATACTTCATGGCATCAATCATGTTCACGCGCATGGTAGCGTTACTGAAATTCAGATCTGCAACATCGTTCCAATTGGTTCCTGGAGGAATAATAATGTTTCCCGCGCCGTCTTGTGAATACCACTCCGGGTGCTGTGTAATCCAAAGATTGTCCCAAGCGGTGTGATTCGCTACCCAATCAACAACAACAGCCATGTTGCGGTTGTGTGCTTCGGTAGTTAGTGTGCGCAAATCAGCAAGCATTCCAAATTCACTTCCAACTTCATAATAATTCTTGACGCAGTAGGGAGAATTTACCGAGTTGATTTGTCCAATCGGATAAATCGGCATGAGCCAAATGACATTTACATTCAAGGCCTTCAGCTGATCGAGTCTGTTGATCACCCCTTGCAAATCTCCACTTGAACTGAATGCACGAAGATTCACTTCATACATAATGATGTTCTTGGTTTCAGGAACGCTATCGAAAGGAACGCTGTATTGTTGGTAATTGGAAATCACCGTTGGATTCTCAATTACCGGATCTGTTGGACAATCTTTGTTGCAAGATGCAAAAGCGATAAAAGAAGTCAGAAGAAAAAAGAAAACTGCCCGAGATACTTTCATTTAACAAAACTAACCCATAACTATTCTACAAAAAAACTTCCGCCAACATACATCGCGCGCTTCCGCCCCCGATGGTTTCTATAACGGGAATTCCGAAACGAACAAAGTCTATACGCTGTTTCAGAAAATCGATTTGAGCACTCGTCAAACTCTGATAAGCCGTTTCAGAAAGAACCAATTTATTGTTGTTTTGCCTATCTCTAAGCAAGAGCATATTTCCCGCAAAGGCATTCATTTGCGCCATTGAAATTTCAAGAACACTTTTACCTAAACGGCTAACTTCATTCACAAACAGCTCTCTACTTTCCTCATCTGGAAAGCATTCCAAACAAACCACAACAAAATCGTCGCCTAGGCACATGACTACATTCGTGTGGTAAATAGGCTGACCGTTTTCATCAAAAGCAGCAAACATGAAAGGGGTGTATTGAATTTGTTTGCAAAGCTCTTGAAAGACAACTTCACTCGTGCGCGAAGAAAGCGCAGCAAACGCGACTTTGTTTTCATGGTCGAAAACCACACTTCCGGTGCCTTCAAGGAATAAATCCTGTGACTCGAAATAAGACAAGTCGAGAATTTTTTCAAAATTGAATTTTTGTTGAAGTTCAAGTACCACTTCCAGACGCCTTTCGCAACGCCTGTTAACCGCTTCCATGGGATATAAAATGAGTGTGCCGTTCGGATGGAAGGAGATCCAGTTGTTCGGAAAGACTGCATCTGGCTTTGTGGGAACAAGTGTGTCTTCAACAATATAAACACCAATGTCATTTG
>CAMDFE010000032.1 GCA_945897395.1 Chryseobacterium gleum
TTTATTGCCACTGAAGACCTCGGCATTGCGCATGAAAATGGAACCTTCGAGATACTCGGAAGAATGAATCACGCCGAGATTAGAGGATGTAATTTACTTTTTTTAGAATCCTAGGCAACCATTTATTTTCTTCCTCGTCTTGAATACAGAAGTTTCTAACTTCTTAGCCGAATTGAAATGTGTTGGGCAGGACAATTTGGTGATATGATTTCCTAAACAAAATAAGCAGGGGGTTCCAAAGGGAACCCCTGCTTATTTTATAGACATTTCAACAAGAAGTAATTCTTCTTACCGCGTTGAAGAATGACTAACTCTCCGTGAATCAAATGACTTGCATCAATCTTAGCGTCTATCCCAACTTTTTCTTTATTCACTGCAATGCTGTTCTCTTGTAAGGCACGTCTGGCTTCGCCTTTGGACGGAAGGAATCCTGAGTTAACCAACACATCGATAATATCGGCACCCGCCTCTATATCACTTTTATTCATTGTTCCTTGCGGAACTCCTTCAAAAATATCGAGCAACATTTCTTTCGAAAGCGAATCGAATGTGCTGTCTTTCGAGAATAAAATACCTGATGCCTGAATAGCTTGTGTAGTATCTGACCCGCTGTGCACGCGCGTAGTAATATCTTCCGCCAAGGCCTTCTGAAGTGCCCGCATTCCAGGGTCTAGCAGATGTTGCGCTTCCAATGCTTCAATTTCTTCTTTTCCTTTCAATGTAAAAATGCGAATGAAATTCTTCGCGTCCTCATCGCTCGCGTTCAACCAAAACTGATAAAATTTATAAGGTGAAGTGCGTGCAGCATCGAGCCACACATTTCCACTTTCCGTTTTTCCGAATTTCGTCCCATCGGCCTTTTTAATGAGCGGAGTAGTCAAAGCAAAAGCACTTCCTCCGTCTATTCTTCGAATCAATTCTGTTCCTGTGGTAATGTTTCCCCATTGGTCTGAACCGCCCATTTGCATGGTAATTCCATGATTCTTCCACAAATAATAAAAGTCGTACCCTTGAATAAGTTGGTAAGTAAATTCGGTGAAGCTCATGCCCTCGCGATCCTCTCCACTGATTCGGTTTTTCACCGAATCTTTCGCCAT
Organism: Chryseobacterium gleum; assembly: GCA_945897395.1. Classification (GTDB taxonomy): domain Bacteria; phylum Bacteroidota; class Bacteroidia; order Flavobacteriales_D; family Sanyastnellaceae; genus CAIZGX01. The sequence continues at coordinate 1,098 of CAMDFE010000032.1, forward strand.
CATGTAATTTACGGTCAAGCGTTTTCCGACATCGCGAATAAATTCCAAGAAACCCATTTCTTTGAACCAATCGTAGTTGTTTACGATTTCCGCAGAGCGGTCTCCGCAATTGAAATCAAGAAAACGCTCTAACTGTTTTTGCTGACATTCTTGGTTGTAACGCAATTCCTCTTCACCCAATAAATTCCTTTCCGCTGATTTTCCGCTTGGGTCACCTACCATTCCAGTTGCGCCACCTATAAGGGCCACAGGCTTGTGCCCACTTTGTTGAAAATGAAGAAGGGTCATAATTTGAACCATATTCCCCACGCCCAAAGAGCTAGCCGTTGGATCGAATCCGATATATGCTTTGCGCATTTGCGCATTCAAGTGGGCGTCAGTATCTGGAATGCTCGTGTGTAACATTCCTCTCCATTGCAACTCCTCTACAAAATTCATCTTTTATTTTTTTACGAAAATACAACCATTAAATCACTTCCTTCAATTGTTCCAAACGCATTCCGCGCGAACCTTTCAACAAAACTATTTTCCCTTTCACTTCGTTCAACCCCAAATATTCCAGTGCATTCTGAGCATTTAAAAGTTCTGTTGCTCCCACTGATTGAAACTCCTTCCCAATAAAAATTCCTTGAAGACCAAGTTCTTTTGTGAGCTCGAGAATCTTTCTGTGTTCCTCCTCTGCGTATTCGCCCAATTCGAACATATCTCCAATAATGAAAAACGTGTTTTCCATTTTTGAAAGATTCAACAAGGCAGCTTCCATACTGCTCGGATTGGCATTGTAAGCGTCGAGAATAACTTTATTCTTACCAGAATCCCACCACTGACTGCGGTTGTTCTCGGGGGTATAGGCCCCAATGGCTTTGCACATCTGCTCAGAAGAAACTCCGAACTCATATCCAACTGCAATGGCTGTAGCCATGTTAAACAAATTGTACGTCCCCGCCATTTGGGCGTGACACGTGCACGGATGGTCGTCGGAAGGAGTGCTAAACTCAAAAGAGAGAGTAGGATGTTCGGCTACCGTCTGCAGATGAAATCCACCCGTTTTGAATCCATATTTTTTATGTTGAATGGATTCCGCCATGGTATCGAGATGAACCAATTCAGTATTCACTAGACACATTCCACCATGGGAACTAACATAATCGAATAGTTCTCCCTTTCCTATAATAATACCCTCTATTCCGCCGAATCCTTCTAAATGAGCTTTTCCAATGTTTGTAATGACCCCATAATCCGGCATCGCGTATTCGCAGTAAGAAGCTATTTCCTTTTGGTGATTCGCTCCCATTTCAATGATTGCCATTTCGCAGTCGGCAGGAACGGCTAACAAGGAAAGTGGAACTCCTATGTGATTATTCAGATTACCGTGTGTTGCGAATGTCTTGTATTTCATGCTTAAGACTTCTCGCATGAGCTCTTTCGTGGTGGTCTTTCCATTGCTTCCTGTTATGCCTATAACAGGAAAGGCAAAAGTTTCGCGGTAGCGTTTTGCTAATGCTTGAAGGGTATGCAAACTATTTTCTACAAGAACAATTCGATTTGAAGAAACATTTATTTCTTCGTCTACAATCACTAGCGAGGCTCCTGAATCCAGCGCTTGCTGGGCAAAAAGATTCCCATTAAAATTATCTCCCTTCAATGCAAAAAAAACATCATTCGTCCGCACATTACGAGTATCTGTGGTGACGCTTCGTACTTCTAAAAATTTTTGAAAAATGAATTCAATCATGGTGCTAAAATAAAACACCCCGCTGATGCGGGGTGTAATGTTTTGATAATTCAGAAAGATTATTCTTCTCCTTTCGCTCCTATACCCGATGGTGAACCTACACGGTCCATAGCGCAACGGAATCCGAGAGAACGACTCGACTTTCTTTCGTCCATAAATCTTCTTGTACTTGGAATGTTGTAATACACACGATCTTCCCAGCTACCGCCTTTGTATACGCGTGATCTGTTATTCACCAAGGTAGTCTTCCCATAGTCATACATGCGATCTGCACGATTTTCAAAATCGGCATCTAAGTATTTAGAACTACTTTGGAAATCACCATCGTTGAAATCAATGTTGTCTGCTTTGCGGTAGTTCGTTCTGTTGATGTTTTCTTCCAACGAAACGTTTCTCATTTTCTGACGACCTGACGTACTTACGATGAAGTTCTCAATGTTATCGACCATTGTGTAGGCGATGTCTGCTTCTGAACTACGAATCAACTCCATAATTTCATCCATGATAGCCATAGACTCTTCCTCACGACGTTGGTCACGCTTTTCAATTGCTTGACCAATTTTCACTAAGCTTTGATCCAACACTTGAATATCTTTCTCTCCGTATTTGCTACGTGTAATCAAAGAAGAATCTTGCAAACTCTCCAAATATTTTTTCACTTCATCTACATCGTAAACGTTGTAGGTTAATTTGTCTGCAACAGAACCATCACTATTCACAGTTTTAGTCTTGTAAACGTTGCCTCTAAATGGACGGAATTCCGAACGATCATCGTCTGTAAGTGGACGATATACATCTGAAACCCACTCAGAAACGTTACCAGCCATGTTATACAAACCAAAGTCGTTTGGTGGATATTGGTAAACAGGAGCCGTAATATCAGCGTTATCGTTTAAGTAACCAGCAACACCCATTGCATCTCCCGTTCCACGCATGAAGTTAGCGCGCATGGTTCCGAAGTATTCCGTTCCATTGTCTCCGTTACGAACGTAGTGACCGTTCCATGGGTATGTTCTACGATCTGTAATTAATTCCTGGTATGAGTTTCCAATAAGAGCCATTGCTGCGTATTCCCACTCAGCCTCATTAGGCAAGCGGTAGCGTGGTAATAGAATTCCATCTTCCAATCTTACTTTACGGAAAGGATCTCCTTTAGGATTGTAGTTTGGAAGACCTTCTCCCAATTGCTCTCCTTCGTATTGTCCGTTGAAATAAGTTTCTGTAGTGAAGTGTTCATCTGCACCTTGTGCTGCCAAGTTGTGAGCTAAGAACCCTTCACGAACCAAAATTTGCTCATTCACACGGTCTGTTCTCCAAGAGCAGTAGTCGTTGGCTTGTAACCAACTCACACCTACTACAGGATAATCCTGATAAGCTGGGTGACGCAAGTATAACTCTACGTATTTCTCCATGTCTTGGTCTTTTTGTCTCCAGCAGTTGGTATCTGGAAGTGCGCGACCAATTAATTCTGGGTAAGAATCTGCATAAACCATCTCTAACCAACGCAGATAATCTAACCAGTGTTGGTTAGTTACCTCTGTTTCATCCATATAGAATGAACTTACGGTTACAGGGGTTTGCAAGTTATCCCAGGTGTAATTTACGTCGTCTTCAACGCGACCCATTGAGAAGCGACCGCCTTCAATGAATACTAAACCTGGACCGGTTTCTTGACCTGCATACTCAACACGATCGAAACCTCCGTTATCGGGATTGTTGTATTCCCAACCCGTTGCAGAAGAACGATTCTCCTCGCATGAGTTAAGCACAACCATACCTGAAAGGGCGAGTGTTGTAAGGGCTAATTTGAAGTTTTTCATGATTTCCTATTTTATGAAATAACTGTTGGGTTTCTTATATAACTAAAAAGAAGGACACGCTATTGTGCGGAACTTCGGTTTTCTTGGGCGACAGTCGAAATTAATTCCCAAAGACACCTCGTGTGACCCGCCTGTAGCAGGAGTTAAAGCGCTAACAGTGATGTCATAACTATAACCTACACGAATGTTGTCGTTTTGTAATCCCAATGTAGCAATGAAGCTATCGCTGTAACGCTGTCCAAATAACAAACCGCGGAACCAAACTCCAGCAACGATAGGACCTTTGGTTATGTACATACCCAGGTTCAATTGTTGGAATTCACCTTGACGGCGATAAAGAATATTCGGAGAAAGTGTGCTCGAGTCTTTATATTTCTGCTTAATAGGAATAACTGCTCCAGCGTGCACGGTGTATTTCATTGGAAGACGAGAAGTACCTACAATCAAACTTTCGTTAGGCTCATTCAAGTGGTGAACTGCAAAACCTCCGTAAAAAGTTTGACTAAAACCAAGGACTCCAGCAGAGAAATCAATGTTTTTAACGCTTCCACCACGTGGGGTATCACCTGTTTCGTAGATAAATCCTTTGCGCGGATCAATCATATCACCGAAAGTAAGCTTGCTCCAGTCCAAAGATTTTTGGAAGTATGACGCTTGGAAACCGGCTTTTATGCTGAATTTGCGGTTAATGGCTTGTTGGTATGAGTATATACCACTCACTGTGGTTGTGTTCAACGTGTTTTGCGCGGCACGATCATTCATGACCATAATACCTAAACCACCTGAAACTGTTTCAACGTGCTGGTCATAACTGGCACACGTTGTAACGTATGCACCGGTTAATGATGGCCATTGGTTTCTGTAGTTCATTACAAAACGTGGGCATTTTGAAGTCCCTGCAAATGCTGGGTTCAAGTACAGTGGGTTTGAGTAAAACTGTGTGAACTCGGGATCTTGGGCAATAACGTTAGTTACACCCATTACACAGATCATGAACCCTAAGAATTTTAATTTCATCGCAATCTTCATCCGAAAGTTTGTAAAAAATATTCGATTTGAATAGCAATTATACAACATTTTTGCTTTCAAATAACATGAGGCCTAAACAATAAATTGGAATAACTTTGGTTATTGGCAGGCCTCAAAGCAAAACCTCAGACGATCAAATGCGAACGATTAAGTTATTACTACTTTGTTTATCAGCTATTTGCATAGCAAATGCTTCGGCGCAAGAAATCCTTGTACCTGAACAAAAAATTCAGTGGCTAGACATTCAACAAAACAGGACCAATTACTCTGTAGTCGGTGATCTTTGCCCCTCCCTTATTATTTCTAACAACTCTACGCTTCCTTTTTTCGCTTTTCGCGCTTCTGCATCGCAGGGTGAAAAATACATCGCACCGATTTTATCCAGCGTGTCTGCTTCAGAAATAAGTTCATCCTATTTCGACAATGATCAGCTTCAATTGATAACAGATGATTTTCGTGTTGAAGTTGAAGCGGTTCAATCCGATGCAAAAAACAATCAGGTTGTTACCGTTATTCCTTTCAGAAAGAGAAATGGAAAAATAGAACGTCTGCTTTCTTTCGAAGTTTTAGGAACAACATCTTTCAATGATATTCAGAAAAACAATTACACCTATGCCGAGCACAGTGTGCTCTCGGAAGGTGATGTTTACAAAATTACCATTGCGAAAGATGGCGTTTATAAAATCGACCGCAGCTTTTTAGAAGAACTTGGTATTTCTCTTTCAGGATTAGATCCAAACACCATTAATATTTATGGAAATGGAGGGGCTCTTATTCCGGAAAAAAACTTCGTTTATAAAGCAGACGATTTGGTGAAAAACGCCATTCATATTCAAGGAGAGTCGGACGGTGTTTTCAACGCGAGCGATTACATTCTTTTTTATGGAAAGGGACCCGACACCTGGACACTTGCTCAAGATGATGGTATAGGACGCAAACGTTGGTTTCATAACAAACATTATTACAGCGATTCAGCTTACTATTTCATAAAAATTAACGACACTAGCCCGCTTCGAATTTCAACCGAAAATAATGGTGCTGTCGCGAATAGAATTTCAGATTCTTTTCAAGATTTTTTATATGTTGAAACCGATCAGTACAGTCCCGCAAAATCTGGGCGAGAATTTTATGGCGATTTGTATGACGCTGTGCTTTCAGGATCTTACACGTTTAGTTTTCCCAATGTAAAAACTACTGAGCCCGCCAGTATGGATTTCAATGCCATTGCCCGAACAATAGGGGGAAGCTCAATCTTTACAGCAACAGTTCAAGGAAATGTGAATTCCATTTCCATCGGAAACGTGACAGATTCGCCTACTTCGCAAGTTGCACGTACCGGAAGAATTAACACTTCTTTCCTTCCAACCAATGGAAATTTCAATGTTTCAGTTGGCTTTAATAAAGGCAATACCGATGCGAAAGGCTGGCTCGACTACATATGTATGAATGCCACTCAGCAATTGAAGATGCAGGGAACGCAAATGCGTTTTCGCGACACTACTTCTGTTGGGATAGGCTACATTACAGAGTTTCAAATTTCGGAGCAATCGTATGCTGTGAATGAAATTTGGGACATCACAAATTTCACTTCACCTGTTCGTGTGACGCTTGCGGCTAGCGGTGCGCTTTCAACATGGACTTCAACAACTGATCAGTTAAAAGAATTCGTGGCTTTTGCATCTAGTTTTTACACACCGACTCCGATAGGAAAAGTTGAAAATCAGGATTTACACGGCTGGGCAAGTAATGATTTAATTATTATTAGTTCGCCTGTTCTTATGCCTGTTGCAGAAGAGATTGCGGCCATTCACCAAGCGCAAGGGCAATCCGTTCAAGTAGCGACTCCTCTTCAAATTTTCAATGAATTTTCGAGTGGAAATCCAGATGCCATGGCCTTCAGGCAGCTAGTAAAAATGCAGTACGACCGAGCGAATGGTGGTAAGCGTGCTCCTAAGAATTTACTCATTTTGGGTGATGGTGATTATTCACGCAACAAAGGTCTTGTTAACCACGAAGGAACAAATGTTATGGTCTTCGAATCGAACAACTCACTTTCACCAACAAGCAGTTATGTAAGCGATGATTACTTCGTAATGGTTTCTCCACTAGAAGACGGAAATGCTACGGGCCTTTTAGATTGCGGGGTTGGAAGAATTCCAGCAGCCTCTCTTGATGAAGCCTATGGCTACTTGGGGAAAATAAAAGCATATGTCTCAGAAAACACTTCGAGCAACGGCGGTGCCTATTGTTTGGGCGACGTTCAGGATTCTCCTTACGGAAACTGGAGAAATGTGGTAACATTTGTTTCCGATGATCAAGATGGAAGTGGCGGTGCATATGAGCAAGTTCACTTGAATTCTGCAAATGCACTTTCCAATATTGTAAAAACGAATCATCCCGAATACGATATTTCGAAACTATACATGGACGCCTTCACGCAAATATCTACTCCCGGTGGAGAGCGATATGTAGATGGTGAAAAAGCAATTCAACAACGCGTTCAGAGCGGAACATTGTTGCTTACTTATATTGGACACGGTGGTGAAAAAGGTTGGGCGCATGAACGTGTTTTAGACCTTCCTACAATTAGCGGTTTCACCAATAAATATCGCTTACCTGTTTTCTTGACTGCTACGTGTGAGCTAGCGCGATACGACGATCCTGAAGTTAAGTCTGCTGGAGAGCTATTGGTTATGAATGCCAATGGCGGAGCAATAGCGATGCTTACAACAACGCGTATAGTATTTAGCGGCGAAAACTATGAAATGGATTTAGCCTTTTTTGAGCACGCCCTGCACAGTGAAAACGGTGCGGTAAAAACATTGGGTGAGTTGAACATGCTTACAAAAAACGGCGTGTCCATTGGAAACGACAGCAAACCAAATTTCAGTTTACTCGGTGACCCTGCGTTGACAATGGTTTATCCGAAATTAAAGGTGCAGACGACACACATCAACAACATTGAATTGGCTTCATTTACCGACACTTTGAAAGCCTTGGATGAAGTGGAATTTAAAGGTAAAGTGACCGACAGCGATGGAAATTTCTTGAACGGGTTCAATGGTTTTATATATCCTACCGTTTTTGATAAAGAGTCGAAGGTGATTTCGCAGAACAATGATCAGAATGGTGAAGAAGGACAGTTCCAAGAATTTTATTCCTTCAACAAGATTATTTATCGCGGAAAAGCTAGCGTGAGTAATGGCGAATTTTCTTTCAAGTTCATTGTTCCCTTCGATATTAATTATTCTGTTGACAGCGCGCGAGTGAGCTACTATACCGTTTCAGGAAATAAAGACGGAAATGGATATTGTGAAGCATTCAAAATTGGAAGTTTGAATCCGAATGCGCAACTGAATACGATTGGCCCAGAGATTTCGCTTTACTTGAATGATTCTACTTTTGTGAGCGGCGGTTCTACCAATACCTCTCCGATTATTTTGGCGAAACTTCAAGATGAAAATGGGATCAATACTGTTGGAAATGGTGTTGGGCATAATCTAACGGCAATCATTGATGGTAATTCCGCTAAGCCTATCGTGTTGAATGATTTCTATGAGTCGGATCTTGACACTTACACCAGCGGGGAAGTTCGCTATCCATTAAGCACCTTGTCTATCGGTGATCACACCCTTACTGTTAAAGCTTGGGACGTCTTCAACAACAGCAACGAAGAAACCATTCAGTTTACTGTAGCGGAAGATTCGAAAATTGCCCTGAGTCATTTGTTGAATTACCCAAATCCATTCACTACAAACACCAGCTTCATCTATGAACACAATCAGGCATGCCAACAATTGGATGCGCGTGTTCAGATTTTCACGGTAAGTGGAAAATTGGTGAAGACGATAGAATCTTCTTTCTACGCCACCGGCTTTCGCGGACAAGACATTCCGTGGGATGGAAAAGATGATTTTGGAAACGCTATTGGAAAAGGAACTTATATCTACAAACTAGAACTTCGAAATGAAAAAGGACAACGTGCCGAATCGTTTCAAAAATTGGTAATTTTAAAATAATGTGTTGAAGGGGATATGTATGCTAAATTTGCACCACGCATGAAAAGTATTTTCAAAATAAATGTTCTAGTTGCTGCTTTGGTTTTGACAACCTCTGCTTCCTTCGCGCAACTTACGAATCCAAATGAGTTAAATGGTCGTCAAGCTACCATTAATACCATTACCACAGCGGTTCCATTTCTAACCATTGCACCTGACTCTCGCAGCGGAGCGCTAGGAGACGCAGGCGTAGCGCTTGATCCAGATGCTAGTAGTATTCACTGGAATCCATCTAAGATGGCATTTTCTGAGAATGATTTAGACGTTAGTGTTTCCTACTCTCCTTGGCTAAGAGCATTGGTAAACGACATGAGCTTAACTTATTTAAGCGCAATAAAAAAATTGAGCAAGACTCAAGCTATTGGCGGTTCTCTTCGCTATTTCACATTGGGAAATATCACCTTCACCGACGAAGTAGGAACGAACATCATGGATTTCCGTCCAGCTGAATTCGCTCTTGACCTAGCCTATTCTCAAAAACTTTCCAAGAAATTTTCTGGGGGAATTGCACTTCGATATATTAATTCAAACTTAACGGGTCGCACCAACTTACAAGGCGCTGAAAGTCGCCCTGGGCAATCGGTTGCAGTAGACATTTCAACTTTCTACACCAACAACAAGATTAAAATTGCTGGACGTAAATCTCAATTAAATTGGGGATTAAACATTTCGAACATTGGAGCGAAAATGAGTTACACCAATTCAGACAATCGCGATTTCATTCCAACCAACATGAGATTAGGAACGGCAATCTCTACAAATCTCGATGACTACAATAAGTTAACGTTT
>CAMDFE010000033.1 GCA_945897395.1 Chryseobacterium gleum
CGGCATTAATGCCAAGTCCCGCTTCGTGTGCAGCTTTCGCAGTTTCAATAAATGGCGCTACAGCTTTTTCTTTGTCAAGGGAATAGCCAACAGCGTAGCTTTCGGTATACAATTCAATGCGATCTGTGCCGGTTTCAGCGGCTCTTTTCATGAGGGCGGGATTGGCTTCCATGAAAATACTTACACGCATGCCGTGTGATTTTAATTCTTTAACGATTTCCGATAAAAAATCGAAATGCGTTTCCAAATCCCAACCTGCGTTGGATGTTATAGCATCGGGCGCATCGGGAACCAATGTAACCTGATGCGGTTTTGATTGAATGACCAATTCCATAAAGTCAGAAGTGGGATACCCTTCCACATTGAATTCAGTTTTTACAACTTTTTTCAAAGCAGGCACATCTGCGTAGCGAATATGACGCTCATCGGGTCTTGGATGAACCGTAATGCCATCGGCACCGAAGCGCTCAATGTTCTGAGCTGCCACAATGACATCGGGCGTATTGCCTCCGCGAGCGTTGCGAATGGTGGCTATTTTATTAATGTTTACGCTAAGTGCGATCATATATTTAAGATTGGTTGTGCAAAACTCGGCAATATTCGAACTCAAATTCACGTTGTGGAACGAAAAATGAATGTACGTTTAATCGCTCGTCAAAACATGCTATGAATAAAGCTCTGAATTTAATATCGAAAAGCCTGCCCGCACTGAGTCGCGGTGATTCTGCTATGCACGTATTAAATTTAATGGATGAATTGCGTGTGAACGATTTACCTGTGGTTGAGAACGGATTGTTTATTGGCTTAGCCAATGAAAGTGATTTCTTAAATGCGGAAGTTTATCAGGGTGAAGTGCAGACTGAACTCGATTTGCTAAATGTTTCCGTTTTACCAGATTCACATGTTTTGGACGTGTTGAAGGTGGTCAGTGAAAATGATTTGACGGTAATTCCCGTTGTTGACGAAGGAAATAATTACCTCGGTAGTATCACCTCGGCTGATTTGCTTGATCATTTAGCAGAAATACTGGGTGTCATGCGCGAAGGAGGAATTATTGTTTTGCAAGTATTCGAACGCGATCACAGCATTCAGCAGATTGCACGCATCATTGAGGAGAACAACGCAAAGATTCTTAGCCTTTCGGTAGTCCCGGTTTCTGAAGGGAATTTGGAGATACACATTAAAATTGATTTGCCCGATTTGAATCCTATTCTTCAAAGTTTAGAGCGTTTCAACTACAATGTTTTGAGTAAGTTTCAGGCTTCTCAGTACGACGATGAGTTAAAAGATCGTTACAACGAACTCATGCGTTACTTGAATATGTAGCGTTTGCTGAAAAGCGCTACCTTTGTTTTTTACACGATATGTTAGTATACGTTTTTGGAAAAAAATTCGACGCCGACTTGGCTCCAGCAGTGCAACAATTTCTCGAGAAAATGGTGCGACGCGGAATTTCCATTTGCGTCTTCAAAGGATTTGAACGTTTTCTTGAATCACAAATTCAAATTCCAGTACACACCACCTTCGAAGAAAATTCGGAATTTGAAAATGCAGTCGCGTTGTTCAGCTTTGGTGGCGATGGAACATTTCTAGATGCCGCACGACTCGTAGGTTCTAAGCGTATTCCGCTGTTAGGAATCAATACAGGAAGACTTGGATTTCTCTCTCACGTGAGTGTATCAGAAGTAGACGAAGCGCTCGAACAGTTTGTAAATTCCGAATACACCATTGACCCGCGTTCCTTCATTCAAATTAAATCTGAACAATTCGATTTCGGTGATTTCCCCTATGCGTTGAATGAAATTACAATCAACAATGCTACGCGGAATGAAATGATTAAGATTAACGCTTCGGTAAACAAGGCTTTTTTAAGTAGTTACTGGGCAGATGGATTAATCGTTGCAACCCCTACGGGATCTACAGCATATTCGCTTTCGTGTGGCGGGCCTATAGTAACACCGAATTCGAATAATTTTATTATCACGCCAATTTCTGCCCACAACCTTACGGCGCGTCCGCTTGTAATTGGAGACACCTCAACAGTGAAGTTGAAAGCGGATTGCAGGTCTGGACAAATACAAATTACATTGGACAGTTCGCAGTATGTCATGGACAGCGGTGTAGAAATTACGTTGTGCCGCGCGCCCTTCGAGTTGCAAATGATACTTTTGGAAGGAAGAAATTTCTTCCGAACAATTCGGAAGAAAATGGGTTGGGGACTTGACATTCGGATGGATTGACAATAATTAATTGAAAAAAGCATTGTGCAGGTATGAATAACCGTTTACTTCTTTTGGTTTTATTTCTAGTTGGAAATGCCGTGGCAATGGGGCAGGGACTGAGCAAAGAGAAAAGCAAGGAACTTTCTATTTCGGCCGGAACGGCCTATTACATTGGTGAAATCAATCCTTCCAAGCATTTTGGAACCAAAGAAAAATTGGCCCTTGGAATTGCTATTCGAAATAATTTGAATAAGCGTTGGGCTATTCGAACAGGTCTAACGTACGGAAATATTGAGGCTTTTGATTCAGACAGCAAAGATGCTTGGCAACAGAATAGAAATTTAAATTTTAGAAATCGTTTTTTTGAAGGAAGCGTCATTGCCGAGCTGAACTTCTTCAATTATCAAATCAATTCAAAGCACAACATTTCTCCATATTTATTTCTTGGTGCTGCTGTTTTTCGAATGAATCCAGAGGGAATGTATAACGGTTATTGGCACCCCCTTCAACCCGCCGGAACTGAGGGGCAGGGAATGGCAGGTAAAGATGCGTTGTATAAAACAACGGGATTCACAATGCCAATGGGTGCAGGATTGAAATGTAACATTAAAGGGTTGCTTGGATTTTCTTTGGAATGGGGAATGCGCAAAACGTACACAGACTATTTCGACGATATTTCTGGAACGTATGTGAATCCGACCATGCTAACTGCCGCTCGCGGACAATTGGCTACCAATTTAGCCGATCAGAGCCTCGTTCAAGAGAATAACAATAACGCCTACATGCAACGCGGAGACCCAGGAAGAAAGGATCTTTACTTCTTTTGCATGGCCTCGTTAAATTTCAGAATAGACAAAAAAGGAAATAGCTGCGCAACCTGGCAGTAATTGCTTGTCTAAACACGGGCTTTCCGTATCTTCGCACCTCGATGAAAAGTGCCTTCGAACAAATAGACTTAAGTAAGACTCCACGCCATGTTGCCGTAATTATGGATGGTAACGGACGTTGGGCTAAAAATCAAGGGAAAGATCGGATATTCGGACACTTTAACGGGGTTGAATCTGTTCGCGCCGCTATTAAGGCCGCACGCAAGGCGGAAGTTGAGTTTCTTACACTCTATGCCTTTTCAACAGAAAATTGGAATCGCCCTAAAGATGAAGTTGATGCCCTCATGGATTTACTCGTTACCACGATCATTAGCGAGTTAGCGGAACTTATGGAAAATGGTGTTCGATTATTGGCCATTGGTGATATTGAACAACTGCCTCTAAAATGTCGCGATGAGCTGAATGCCGCAATGGCAAAAACTGCGGAAAACAAAGATGTTACCTTGGTATTGGCTTTGAATTACAGCGCTCGTTGGGAAATAGTAAACGCGGTGAGATCAATTGTTGCACAACAAATCCCTGCTGAAGACGTTACGGCTGACGTGATTGCCCAAAACCTATCTACTGCTGAAATTCCTGACCCGGAATTGCTCATTCGCACGAGCGGAGAGCACCGCATAAGTAATTTCTTACTTTGGCAAATCGCTTATACAGAATTGCATTTTACCCCTATTATGTGGCCTGAATTCAGAGAAGAACATTTTTTCGAAGCGCTGGTGAGCTACCAAAGCAGAGAGCGTCGATTCGGCATGACTTCAGAGCAAACAGAACAAACGAAATAGAAAAGTTGAGAAAGACGCTGAAATACAATCTCCCAAATACCCGAGCAATGTTATTTGCTCTTTCGGTCATTGCGTCTTTGTTCTTCGCCCCAGCTCTTCAGGCTCAAGTTGAATTAGGCACTACCATTGACTACGCTGAACCGCGTAAAATGAAGGTTGCAGGAATAACTGTAATGGGCGCGGAATATACCGATGCACAGGCAATATTGCTTTTTTGTGGTTTGAAGGTGGGACAAGAGATAATGATTCCAGGAGACGAAATTGCTGATGCACTTCGTAAACTGTGGAAGAATCAGTTGTTCTCTGCAATTGATATTCGTTTGGCAGAGGCTCGAGGAGATGATGTTTTCTTAGTTATTGTGGTGAAGGAACTTCCGAAACTAGGAGTGTTCAAGTTTGAAGGAATAAAAAAGGGCGACGCGGATAACATTCGCGAAAAAATGAAAATCCGTTCAGGAAATATCGTGAACGAAAACCTAAAAGCTACTGCAACCAATATTATCAAGGATTTTTATGTGGAAAAAGGTTACTACAACGCCAAAGTAAATATCGTTGATAAACCGTATCCGAATTTGCCTAACGCCGTTGAATTAACCTTCGATATTGAGCGTGGAAATAGAATTAAGATTGAAGAAATTGAATGGGTAGGGGCAGATAAGATGTCTATAGCGACGTTGAATCGCTCCATGAAAAAAACGAAGAAGGCTGCTTTCTATCACGTATTCAAGTCATCTAAATTTTTAGAAGAAGAATATGAAGAAGATAAAGTAGCAGTAGTAGCCCGATATAATAAAGAAGGTTTCCGCAATATGAGAATTGTAAAAGATTCTATCTATGCTGTTGGACCCGAGCGTTTGAAGATTCGTATTACACTGGATGAAGGAAATAAATTTTATTTCAGAAACATCTCGTTCATTGGAAACACAAAATACAGAAGCAACTCGCTCGATTCAATTCTGAACATCAAGAAGGGAGATATTTACAACATGGAGGTGCTTCAAACCCGTTTGAACATGAATCAAACAGGACGCGATGTTGCTTCGTTGTACACCGATGATGGATATTTGAATTTTTACGCCTACCCAGTAGAGTCTCTGGTTCCGCCGGATAGTATAGACATTGAAGTGCGCATGGGTGAAGGCCGTCAGTATCGCATAGGAGTTGTCAGCGTTTCTGGAAACTCGAAAACAAATGATCACGTTATTTATCGTGAAATTCGAACACGTCCGGGCGATTTATTCAATCGTTCAGATTTGATTCGTTCACAGCGTGAATTAGCAAACTTGAATTACTTCAGCCAGGAGGCGTTCGATATTCGCACGAATCCAAGAGCCGACGAAGGTCTAGTTGATCTGGAATATGTAGTGGAAGAAAAACCATCCGATCAAATTGAATTATCAGGTGGTTGGGGCGGTGGACGCGTTGTTGGATCACTAGGATTGAGCTTCAACAATTTTAGTATGCGTAACTTCTTTAAAAAGGATGCTTGGAGCCCTTTGCCAACGGGTGACGGTCAGCGACTTTCCATTCGTGCAATGAGCAATGGTGCGTTTTTTCAATCGTATAATTTAAGTTTTACAGAACCTTGGTTAGGTGGAAAAAGACCGAACTCTTTGTCTGTTTCGGCTTATCACAGTGTGCAATCAAACGGACAAAAAAAATACATTGGCGATGTACTTAATCCGATTCGTCAATCGTTGATTATTACTGGTGCATCTGTTTCTTTTGGCCAGCGTTGGCAGAAGCCTGATGACTGGTTCTTGTTCTTCGGTGGAATTTCCTACCAGCACTTCGATTTGAATAACTACGGGTCGTTCTTCTCTTTCAACAACGGTTATTCGAATAACCTTGCGGCTAATTTCACCATAGAAAGAAGTTCATTGTCTGAGACCATCTATCCAACGTGGGGTTCGAAAATTACATTTAGCTCGAAATGCACGTTGCCTTATACATTCTTGGGTGAAAATGTATTTGGAAAATCGTATGACTACCCAAGCATGACCGATCAGCAAAAAGTTGATTGGGTGGAATATTACAAATTGAAATTCACAGCCAATTGGTATACGTCGTTGAACAAGCACAAAACGAATAAGCTGGTCCTTCACACACATGCAGGTTTTGGATTCTTAGGAACTTACAACAAGAGCTTGGGACAATCGCCTTTCGAGCGTTTCTATATGGGTGGAGTTTATTTGAGCGGTTACCTTTTAGATGGACGTGAAATTGTGAATTTGCGTGGTTACGATGATTTGTCTTTAACTATGCCAAGTGATCGTGTTGGAGCTCCAGTAATTACGAAGTATGGTGCTGAATTGCGCTATCCTATTTCATTGAATCCTCAAGCAACAATTTTCGCCTTGGCTTTTGCTGAAGCAGGAAGAACGTGGGTAGATTTCTCGGATTACAATCCGTTCAATTTATACAAATCAGTAGGTGGCGGACTTCGAATCTTTTTGCCTATGTTTGGACTGTTAGGATTCGATTACGGATGGAGATTGAACGATGTGCCCAATGCACCCAACATGGCGCCAGGTCAGTTTCACTTCAGTATTGGTATGAACATGGGTGAACTTTAAAAAAACGAATGATGAAAGCAAATTCAACAATCAAATTCATTTTCTCTTTTGTGCTTATTGTTTCAACATTGTCGTTGAGCGCTCAAAAATTCGCATACATAGATTCAAAATACGTTTTGTCGCACATGCCCGAATATGTGGTAGCTCAGAAGCAGATCAATGAACTAAGCGCGGAATGGCAGGCTCAGGTGGAACAGAAATACACAGCAATTGAGCAATTGGAAAAGTCATTTCAAGCCGAAAAAATATTGCTTACTGAAGAAATGAAGAAGAAGCGTGAGGCCGATATTAACGAACGTCGCGAAGAGGTTAAGCAATATCAAAAATCCAAATTTGGCGTTGAAGGTGATTTATTCAAAAAGCGTGAAGAGTTAGTTGCGCCCATTCAAGATCAGATATTTCAAGCCATTGAAGACATTGCCTCTCAATCTCAATACATGGTTGTGTTCGATAAGGCCAGTCACTCAAACATGTTGTACACCAATCCGAAGCACGACATTAGTGATAAAGTATTGAAGAAAATGGGATTGAAACCAGGAGAGGTATTGGATAAAGACGAAGAGGATAAGGAAGATTCTCAAGAAAAACCAGGTGAGAAACCAGGCACCGGAACAGGTCGTCCAGGAAATGATCGTCCAAGTTCACCGGGGAAAGGCAACTAATGCGTATTTTTGGTACTGTCATTGAATAGAAGAAAAAAAAACATACAATCATGAAGAAGACAATTTTAGCAGCGCTATTTATTTCATTAGGATTTGGTGCATTCGCGCAAAAGTTAGCGCACGTAGATCGCCAGGCAATTCTTTTGCAAATGCCAGCAATGAAAGGCGTTCAAGCCGATATGGAAACAGCAAAGAAATCCTTTGAGGGAGAATATGTGGTTATGCAAAAAGAGCATGACGATAAAGTTGCCGAGTACGAAACAAAATCGAAGATGGCAGTTAGCGCAGGCGGATGGCCTGAAGCAATTCGTCAAAGTAAAGCACAGACCATAGCAGACCTTGAGCAGAACATGATGGATTTCCAGCAGACAGCGAATGATGAGTTGCAGCAAGTGCAAGATGGTTTGTTGAAGCCATTGGTTGAAGAGTTCGATGCAGCAGTTGCCAAAATTGCGAAAGCAGGCGGGTACACATACGTATTCGATCAAGGAGCTGGAAACTTAGTTTATATAGGAGGCGATGATTTAGGTGATAAGTTGAAAGTTGAATTGAAAATTCCAGCGGCTGCACCAACTTCTCCAACACAGAAATAATATTGATTGAATAAAATGAAATCCCGCCAAGCGGGATTTTTTTTGCCATGAAAACAAATCCAATAGGCATATTCGATTCCGGAATAGGTGGACTAACTGTTGCCAAGGCCATACAGAAAGTTCTTCCGAATGAATCGTTTATTTATTTCGGTGATACTGCGCACCTGCCATATGGAGATAAATCTCCGGATAGTATTCGCGCATATTCAAAACGCATTGCGGAATTGTTGGTAGAAAATAACTGCAAGGCCATTGTAATTGCTTGCAACACTGCGTCTGCACATGCTTTCAAAACCGTTGTCAAAAGTGTTCCTTCTCACATTCCGGTAATCAATGTTGTGGATCCAGTGGCGACATACACAGCTGCGAACTACAACAAAACTAAGGTGGGTGTTATCGGAACAAAGGGTACCATTCATTCACGAATCTATGTGAAGCGCATTGAGAAATTAAATCCGACTTTGAAAGTTCTCTCCAACGCCACTCCTTTGTTGGCTTCAATGATTGAAGAAGGGTATTACAACAATAAGATTTCACAAAGTATAATAGATAGTTATTTATCGAAATCATCTTTCAAAGGAATTGAAGCGCTCATATTGGGCTGCACGCACTATCCGCTTATTAAAAAGGAAGTTGAGAAATTTTATCAGCAGAAAATTGAAATCATCGACAGCGCTTCTGTTGTGGCTCAGGCGGTTTCTGATGTGTTGAAAAAGAAAGACATTCTGAACCTAAGTAAGCGCAAACCGAAGTATTCTTTTTGGGTTTCAGATTACACCGAATCATTCGAAAAGAGCACAGAAATTTTCTTCAACCAAAAATTGAAATTGGTTGAAAAACGAATTTGGAAAGACGAACGTTATTAATGTTTGAAGTGACGAACACCTGTCATGTACATGGACACATTGTTCGCATTGCAATAGTCTATTGAAAGCTGATCTTTTATAGATCCTCCAGGTTGAACCACCGCAACAATCCCCGCATTCTTCGCAATTTCTACGCAATCTGGAAACGGAAAAAACGCATCGCTGGCCATGGCACTTCCTTCTAGAGAAAAACCAAAGTGTTTCGCTTTTTCAATGGCTTGTTGAAGCGCATCTACACGAGAAGTTTGTCCAGTTCCACTTGCAAGTAAGGTATTGTCTTTTGCAAAAACAATGGTGTTACTCTTGGTGTGTTTCACCAATTTATTTGCAAAGATCATGTCTTCAATAGATGCAGCGTTTGCCTCAGTATGCGTTGCACATTTTAAGTCGGCTGCTGATTCTGTTGCGTTGTCTTTTTCTTGAACCAAGTATCCATTCAAAATAGATCTTACTTGTGTTTGAAGAAGAGGCGTTTCTTTGATGATTAGAATGATGCGATTTGCTTTTGACTTCAACAATTCAACAGCTTCATTCGCGTAAGAAGGAGCAATAACTACTTCACAAAAAAGTGAATTTATTTTTTCAGCTGTGGCTAAATCAATTTCGCCGTTTGCAATTAATACTCCACCAAAAGCCGAAGTGCTATCGCAAGCCAGTGATGCCTCATATGCCTCAACCATGGTAGGTCTTGTCGCCACACCACATGCATTGTTGTGTTTTAGAATAGCAAAGGTTGGCGCGTTGTTTTTGAATTCAGCAATCAACTGAACCGCGGCTTCAACATCTAATAAATTGTTGTACGAAAGTTCCTTTCCATTAAGCTTCGTGAATAAGGCATCCAGGTCGCCGAAGAAGCTTCCTTTCTGATGAGGGTTTTCACCATAACGCAAAACATGTGCATCACGAGAAGCTATGCGTAAAGATCCGTCTTCGGTTCCTTTGAAGTAAGAGTAGATAGCGGAGTCGTAATGTGAAGAAACCTCGAAGGCCTGCTTTGCGAAGAACTGTCGTTGTTCGAGCGAAGTCCCTCCCTTCTGATTGACTAGCAATTCATGAAGTGCGCTGTATTCGTTTTTCGAAGGAACAATCACAACGTCATTGAAATTTTTCGCGGCTCCTCGAATAAGAGCAATTCCGCCAATGTCTATCTTTTCGATGGTGTCTTCATGAGAAGCTCCCGAAGCCACCGTTTTTTCAAACGGATATAAATCAACAATTACGCAGTCGATCGCTTGAATATTGAATTTCGCCGCCTCTTCAAGGTCCTGAGCTGCATCTCTACGGAATAAAATTCCACCTAAAACACCGGGGTGAAGTGTCTTCACCCTTCCCCCGAAAATACTTGGATATCCTGTTAAATCTTCCACAGCGGTAACAGGGATGCCCATGTTTTCAATGAACGCTTGGGTTCCTCCAGTGCTATAAAGTGTAATGCCCAATTGATGCATTTGCTCAACAATTGGAGCTAAACCATCTTTATCGAACACGGAAATTAGAGCTGAAGAAATTCTTTTGTTCACGGCGTTGTAAATTAAGTGGCGAATTTACAATGTAAATCAGGTGATTAGCTTTGCTTTTTTCAATAAGAGCAGATAATTCTCATATTTTAATTTTGTGCAACTTTTCGAGCCGTATATTTGATTAAACAATAAAGGAGACCACACATTGGCATTTTCACTCGGCAATCAAGCGCACCCGTTTTTCGATACGTTGAACACGCGTGTAGAACAATATTTCACAACGAAAGGAATTAGCAGAACAGGTAATTGGAAAATTTATACCAAAGCCACCCTGCTTTTGGTTTCTATAGCCGTTGTTTACGCCGCTCTGTTGCTTTTTCAATCTTGGACTGCACAACTGATTCTTTGGTCTGTGTTGGGTATGGTGTTCTCGGCAATCGGTTTCAATTTAATGCACGACAGTGCTCA